>DDIS01000100.1:25950-26817 GCA_002338615.1 Proteobacteria bacterium UBA1844
CGCCAGCCGCGGATGCGAGCGACGAGAAGCCGTCGCTCGAAATGGATCCGGTGCTGCTTGATATTTTCTCCAAGGAGACCGCCGGGCACCTGAAAGTAATTAACGATTACCTCCTTGCCTGCGAAGGTCATGAGCCGCCGTTCGAAGTAACCGACAAGTTGTATCGTGCCTGTCATACGCTGCATGGCAGTGCGAACATGGCCAACGTCGCACGTGGCGTTGCCGTCGCAGGCGTATTGAATCGGCTGGTCCGGCGTGTCTACGACTACAAGGTAGGTTTCGAAAAATCGGGTCTGGATGCCCTTCGGGCCGCGGCGCGCGCAATTGCAGCAATCGTTGCCGATATCAATCAACCGGAACGCAAACGGGCGGATTACACGGCCCTGATCGAGCATGTAACCCGCCTCACGGATGCGGTGCAGGCACCCGATCAAACCCGCACCGATATCGATGAAGACATTGACCAGCCTGCGCCGGAACCGGTGGATCAACATACGGAAGTCCGCACGGTCGAGGAACGACCTGTAGATGCGCCGGCGACTGACCGCGAATCGCGCGAACCCGGCTACGACGCCGAGATCGCCGCGATCTTTACGGAAGAATCGGCCGAGTTGCTCGAAGCGGCCGATACGGCACTGGCCGAGTGGAGCAAGAACAAGGGCAACCGTACCGCGGTGGAAGAACTCAAACGGCACCTGCATACGCTGAAGGGCGGCGCACGCATGGCCGGAATAACGGCGATGGGCAACCTGAGCCACGAAATTGAAACCTTGTTGATTGCGATTGATGACGGTCGTATCGATGCGTCCTCGAACGTTGCCGAGCTGTTGCAGCGCAGCATCGATGAATTGCATCGCATGCGCGATA
>DDIS01000205.1 GCA_002338615.1 Proteobacteria bacterium UBA1844
CGTCGCGTGCTGCACAGAGCCGGGCCCCGACCGCGACATCGCTGACGGACGCCGCAACAAACACTACCGCGATGGCGCTCGGCGGACTGCCCGGGATGCTCAGCGGCACCGCAACGGAGCTCAGTCCGGCAACGACTTCATCGTGACTTGTCGCCCAGCCGTTGGTGCGCACATCGATCGATTCTTCGCGCCGCTCGGCGACACCGTGATGAGCCAGCTGCTCATCGCTGAGCAGTGACTGAATTGCAATCCCGGGCGCACCCACTGAAAGGGAATGGCGTGTGCCGGGCCGCTGGGCGACCGTCGCTGCACTAATGCGAGGTTCGACGCTCAGCAGCGTTACACACTCGGTGTGGTCGAGCACAACCAGGAACGCAGTCATCAGGAGGTCGTTCGCGGCAGCCGTCAGCTCGGGCAATGCGGCGGACTGCAGGTCCCGCTCCACGCCTCTCGCCAGCGCCGCCATCCGCGGCGCGAGGGAAACCAGCCCCGTTCCATCCCGGCCAACCAGGCCGTGATCTTCCAGCGTGCGCAGTATTCGGTACACGATGGAGCGGTGTACGCCGAGGGCATTTGCGAGTGCTGCAATGGAGAGCGGAGTGCTCGAATCGGCGAGGGTTTCGAGTACCCGGATGCCGCGGGACAGGGTTTGAGAGTGCGGCGGAGTTTGTAACTGTGGTGTGGCGGTTTCCATCACTGAATCGTCATCCTGGCCTGGCGGTAGGCGCTTGCATTCGATCGCGGGTCACCCTACGATTACTCCCGAGTAGAACCGCCTGTTCCCATATAGAACATAGTCTAACCCAAAGCACAACAACGAAGTGAGGTAACGCGGTGCAGTTCCACGACAAGGGCTACGTGTCCGAAGATCCACGCGTCCAGCAGGCGGCGGGAGTCGGACTCGACCGGCCGGACGAGCTTCCTGACCACGTCGACGTACTGATTGTTGGCAGTGGACCGGCTGGCATGATCACCGCGGCCCAGCTCTCCCAGTTTCCCGACGTCACAACCCGCATCATCGAACGCCGTGCGGGGCGGCTGCCGATCGGCCAGGCGGACGGCATCCAGGCCCGGAGCGTTGAGACATTCCAGGCTTTCGGCTTCGCCGGACGAATCACCGAAGAGGCCTATCGCATTACCGAGATGGCGTTCTGGAAACCGGATCCAGCGGACCCGACGTGCATCGTGCGCGTATCCAGACCGGTCGACGACCCGACCGGCATCAGTGAGTTCCCCCACCTCATCGTGAACCAGGCGCGTGTGCTCGACTACTTTGCCGAGTTCATGGCGAACGGTCCGGCGCGCATGAAGCCCGACTACGGATTGGAATTTCACGACCTTGAAGTCGCGGAGTCCGGGGACTATCCGGTCGCCGTCCGGCTCACCGACGCTGCCGGCGCAGAGCGTGTCGTGCACGCGAAATATGTGGTCGGGGCGGATGGCGCTCACAGCCGTGTCCGCGCCTCGATTGGTTGCACGATGGCCGGTGATCGGGCGAATCATGCCTGGGGTGTCATGGACACCCTCGCGGTCACGGACTTTCCGGATATCCGCACGAAGTGTTCGATCCAGTCAGAGGCAGGCAATATCCTGCACATCCCGCGCGAGGGCGGCTACCTGTTCCGTATGTACGTCGACCTGGGCGAGGTGGATCGGCAGGGCGCTCACGCGGTGCGGGAGACAACGCTTGAGGAAATCATCGCGAAAGCAAACCAGATTCTGCACCCGTACACGCTCGACGTAAAGAACGTGGCCTGGCACAGCGTGTATGAGGTCGGGCACCGGCTCACTGACCGGTTCGACAATGTGCCCGGCGAGCAGGTCGGCTCCCGGACTCCGCGCGTGTTCATCACCGGGGATGCCTGTCACACTCACAGTGCCAAGGCGGGCCAGGGCATGAACGTGTCGATGCAGGACGGCTTCAACCTGGGCTGGAAGCTCGGGCACGTACTCGAAGGCCGTTCGCCGGAACGCCTACTTGCGACTTACTCGGCCGAACGGCAGGTGGTCGCGAAGAACCTGATCGACTTCGACAGGCAGTGGTCGACCCTGATGGCGACGAAACCGGAGGACCTCGCCGACCCTAGCGAACTCGAAGAATTCTACGTCAGGACCGCCGAGTTCCCGGCTGGTTTCATGACCGAATACGCGCCGTCACTGGTGATTGGTGAGGCGACCCACCAGGACCGTGCCGAGGGTTTCCCGATCGGCAAGCGATTCAGGTCGGCCATCGTTAATCGCGTGTGTGACGGCAACCCGATCCACCTCGGTCACCACGCCCGCGCTGACGGCCGGTGGCGTATCTATGTGTTCGCGGATGCGGCAGAGCCCGGCGAGACTGGTCCGGCGGCAGACTTCGCCAGGTGGCTGGCGACGGCAAAGGAATCCCCGCTCGCCGTGACACCAAAAGACCGGGACTTTGACGAGTGGTTCGATGTGAAGGTGATTTACCAGCAGCGCCACACCCAGGTCGACATCGGCAAGGTGCCGCGGGTGTTCCTGCCGGAGACGGGGCCATTCCGGCTGCTTGATTACGAGAAGGTGTACGCCGCCAACCCGCAAGACGACATCTTCGCCGCGCGCGGGATCGACCGTGCGGGTGCCATCGTGGTGGTGCGGCCCGACCAGTATGTCGCGCACGTACTGCCGTTGACCGCCAGGGCGGAATTCGCGGCATTCTTCTCGCCAATTCTCGCCGCCGGAGCTGGTGCTGGAGAGTGATCTGAGTCAGTGCATGCTGTCCTGCTCGATCTGGTCGATGGAAGAGACCCTTTAACTTGTCGTATACGGGAAAAGGTGTCAGACACCATTTTCGCGCCGATGTCGATACTGGCCGCAAGCCTGGTGAGTCACAACAATGCAATTTTATCTCAACGGGTTCAGACCCGGAGATCCGTCGGACTCCGACTCTACAAAATGCGATAGAGCGAATCCTCGGTCGCTGAGCCTTCCTGAGGAGGTCGACGTGTTGATCGTCGGTTGCGGCCCGGCAGGATTAAGCCTCGCCGCCCAGCTCGCTGCGTTTCCAGATATTACGACACGCATCATCGAGCAGAAATCCGGCCCGTTGCTGATCGGCCAGGCTGACGGAATTTCCGGGCGCTCATTGGAAATTTTTCAGGCGCTCGGCTTTAGTGAGCGCGTGTTGAAAGAAGCGTATTTCCTGAAAGCGATTACGTTTTGGAAGCACGATGAAGATCGGCCAGAGAACATCATCCGTACAAGCAAAGCAGCCGATGGTCGAGGAGTATTTTCCGAGTTTCCCCATGTTGTTTTAAATCAGGCTCGTGTACATGATTTCCTGCTCGATGTAATGCGTAAATCGCCGTCTCAACTGATGCCGGATTATTGCCGTCGTTTGCTTGAACTTAGAATTGATTCGACATTGAATGCAGACACGAACAACGCAAGGCACGCCGATTCCAGGGTCGCTTATCCGGTTTCGGCCTTAGTCGAGCGACTGGATCCGGAGCATGATGGGCAGAAAGTATCTGTGAAAGCCCGTTATGTGGTTGGCTGTGATGGGGCGCGAAGCACGGTTCGAAGATGCTTGGGGCTGATTGCGCAAGGCGACTCGGCCAACAAGGCTTGGGGCGTGATGGATCTGCTTGTCGTTACCGACTTTCCCGATATCCGCATAAAGAGCATCATTCAATCGGCAAGTGAAGGCAACCTGATGATCATTCCGCGGGAAGGTGGCCACCTCGTTCGATTTTATATTGAAATGGATCAGCTCAGTGAAAGCGAGCGGGCGTCCAAACTGAACATTACCAGCGATCGGCTGATAGCTGCAGCACAAAGAATACTGCACCCGTACACGCTGGACGTAAAAGAGGTTGCCTGGTGGTCAGTTTATGAGATCGGCCAGCGACTATGTGACAGATTCGACAACGCGACCGATGCAGAAACCGGATCACGTGATCCAAGCGTGTTCATCGCGGGCGATGCTTGTCACACTCATAGCCCGAAAGCAGGACAGGGCATGAACGTGTCAATTCATGACAGCTTTAACCTGGGGTGGAAGCTGGCGTCTGTAATTCGGGGGCATAGCTCGCCGCGAATACTGCATACGTACTCGGCGGAACGACACGAGGTAGCAAAAGAGCTGATTGCGTTCGATCGCGAGCTGGCAATGATATTTTCGGCTCCCGTCGAGCCGTCATCCCAGGCCAGGAATGGAAAGCCGGGCCCAACGCAACTGCAGAAATACATGGTGCGGCACGATGGTTACGTGTCGGGAACAAAGAGTAAATACGGTCCATCGATAATCTCGGCCGCACCGACGCATCAGCACCTCGCCCGGGGTTTCGAAATAGGCAAGCGCTTCCATTCGGTACCGGTCGTCCGATTGGCGGACGCAAGACCCGTGCACCTGGGTCACGTCATTGCAGCGGACGGGCGTTGGCGTCTCGTTGCGTTTGCCAGCGAAGAAGATCCTGCGGGTCGCACGCCCCGAATACATAAACTGGCGGACTTTCTCGAAAAGTCTGTTGATTCTCCGGTACGAAAATACACGCCAGCTGGAAGAGATATTGATACCGTTATTGACGTTCTGGCGATTTTTCAACAGGGCTACCGCGAGCTGGCGATTGAAACGCTACCCGCTTTCCTGTGGCCCCCGAAGGGGGTATACGGGTTGCGTGATTACGAAAAGATGTACTGTCCGGACCTGGAGACCGGCGAAGATATTTTCGATACGAGAGGTATAAATCGGGAGAACGGTTGCATGGTCGTTGTGCGACCGGATCAGCACGTGGCGCATGTATTGCCGCTCGATGGATTTAGCGAGCTTGCCGCTTTTTTTGATGGTTTTATGACTCTTTGATACTGATGGAAGGCCGGTGTCGATCGGAAAGAACACCAGTCCTGCCAGTACGAGCCTCTTTATTTTTGTACTGACGATGAACAATTTCGGAGCAATCCGAATTAACTGCGTCGCCATTCACATCGTACAAGGACTGCAGATTACATTGTGCAAAGGAAGCTCCCGAAGCGAAATCAATTTCCTAGAATTCGCAGGTCAGGATCGAGCTCTGGCTAGAATGACGCAGTAGCCGAGCTGATCATTGCAAACGTATTTGAAGTTTCATATGCTCGTAACTGGCGTGAAGAAGACCTGTGCCGCACAGTGCATCGTGCACGAGTTGAACCAGGCGCGCCAACTGAGGTTCACCGGCTAGTACACGCATGGCCGTTTCGATACTGCGCACCTGATCAGGAGTGAATAGCTGTGGCTCATCTACGCCCACTGGAAAATTCGGAAATCGAAGACGAGTACATCAAGGAGCGGTTTGCGCACTACGAAAAGACGCGTGGCTTTACACCAAACTCCATTCGAACGATGGCGCGGCGCCCGAATATTGTCAAACATTTCATGGCGCTCAATCAGGCAGTCCTTTACGAGGGCACCGTCTCCGAAGAACTCAAAATGCTGATCAGCCTCGCCAGCTCTTACGCGTCCGGTTGTCTTTATTGTCAATCACACATGGCAAATCTTTCCTCGATCTACAATGCACCTGACGAGAAAATTGAGGCGATATTGCAGTATTGGGATTCGGATCTTTTCACCGATGCGGAAAAGGCCGCAATTGACCTCGCATTCAAGGCGGGACAACACCCCAACGCCGCGACGCAACAGGAGTTTGACGAGCTCGCGAAGCACTACGATGAAGGTCAAATCGTCGAAATCGTTGCTTCAATTGCCCTCTTCGGGTACCTGAACCGCTGGAATGACACGATGGCGACTACGCTGGAACACTTGCCAAGTCAACGCGCCTCCAAAATTCTTGGAGGCAAGGGTTGGGCGCCCGGAAAGCACGCTTCCTGATGATCGATCCAATAGTTGTTAGTTACCGTTTCGCGCTTGCGTATTGCGGTCCTTCGATGTGATACTGAAACAAGAATTTTACCGAATTTTCTGTCATAAATTAGAGGCGTCATGGTAACGCGGGTGCCGGAGCCGGCGACGCTGGATCCCATTGAAACAGCAAGCACAGATGAGCTGCAGGCACTGCAGCTGAAACGACTGCGGGCGACCATTCAGCATACATTTCGCAACGTCGAGCCGTACCGGCGAAAGTGTGAGGAAAAAGGGCTCAGCCCCGACGATCTCAAGACGCTTGCCGACCTCGCGAAATTTCCGTTCACGGTCAAGGACGATTTGCGCGCTGCTTACCCGTTCGGCCTGTTTGCGGTACCCGAGGAGCAGGTCGTACGGATTCATGCATCCAGCGGCACAACCGGCAAGCCAACGGTTGTCGGTTACACCAAAAATGACATTGATAACTGGGCCGAGGTCGTTGCGCGTTCGATTCGCGCCAGTGGCGGCCAGGCCAGGGATAAAATCCATGTCGCGTACGGATACGGCCTGTTCACCGGGGGCCTTGGCGCGCACTACGGTGCAGAGCGACTCGGGGCGATGGTAATCCCGATGTCGGGTGGCCAGACGCCGAGGCAAGTACAACTTATTCGTGACTTCAAGCCCGACATCATCATGTGCACGCCGTCGTACATGTTGAACATTGCCGACGAATGCGAACGCCAGGGTTTCGATCCAGCCGATTCATCGCTCAAGGTAGGCATTTTTGGCGCCGAGCCCTGGGGGGAACCGATGCGAAAGGAGCTCGAGACGCGTTGTGGCCTCGATGCTGTCGACATCTATGGCTTGTCCGAAGTGATAGGGCCGGGTGTAGCCAATGAATGCATCGAAACAAAGGACGGGCCGACGATCTGGGAGGATCACTTCTATCCTGAAATAATCGACCCGGAAACCGGGCGGTCGCTGCCGGACGGCGAGTTCGGTGAGCTCGTGTTCACCTCGCTGACCAAGGAAGCCTTGCCAATCATTCGCTATCGCACGCGCGACCTGACGCGCTTGTTACCGGGCACCGCAAGGACCATGCGGCGCATGGAAAAAGTCACCGGGCGCAGCGATGACATGCTGATCATTCGCGGTGTCAATGTATATCCGACACAAATCGAGGAGCGTGTACTGCAACAGCCGGGGCTGGCGCCACACTATCAATTGCACATATGCCGTTCAGGACGCCTTGATATCCTGACGATCAATGTTGAACGTCGCACCGACGCGACTGCCAGCGATGTCTTGGTAATTGCCAGCAGTTTGAAAAAAGTAATCAAGGATTACATCGGCATCTCGTCAGAGGTTCGGGTTCACGAACCAGGCGGCTTGGCGCGTTCCGAAGGCAAAGCGGTGCGTGTTGTAGACGAGAGAGGCCAATGACCCACATAATCTCCGAGGACATCATCCAGCAGTATGAGCGCGACGGGGCGGTCTGCATTCGAGGTGCCGTATCCAAGGCCCATGCCACGGATTTGCTGGGCCGCATCGATATGCTGATATCGGGTCGCGATGACCGCTGGACAACGGACCGCACAGGTGGTTTTTCCGACCGTCATCTCTGGCCGGAGTTTCCGTGGATATACGAATTTTGTGCCAACACCGAGCTGCCGGCGATCGCGGGTCGCCTGATGCAGAGTTCATTTGCGCGCCTGTTCTTCGATCACATTTTCATCCGCGATGCGGGCACCGCTCATGCCACACCATGGCACCAGGACCGCCCGTACTGGCCGTTTCAGGGACGGCAGATCGCAAGTGTCTGGGTCGCGCTGGCGCCGTGCAAAGCTGCATCGAGCGGGCTCAGATTTATCCGCGGCTCGCATGCCTGGGGCAAAACCTTTCAACCCGTCGGATTCGGTGAAAAAAGCCCCAGCGCAAGCTTTCTCGGCAGCAATGGGTCGTTTGAACCCATGCCGGATTTCGACGCCGAAACCGATCGCTACGAAATTCTGAGTTGGGACATGCAAGCCGGCGACGCGATCGTATTTGGCGCGGAAACCGTGCACGGGGCGGCCAGCAACACCGGCTCAGCTGAGCGGCGCGCCGCGATTTCGATACGTTATGTCGGCGATGACGCACGCTGGGATCCCCGGCCCGGTACGGACCCGATCGTTACGCAGGACAAGGTATCGACTCAGCCAGGCGATGCGCCGCGGGATGACACCTGGTTTCCGGAAGTCTGGCACGCTGCGGCTTAGCGCGATGTTTACGTTAATGGATACCCTGGACCCCGTTTTCGGTTTGATAGCGCGTTGCGTGCTGGCATTTGTGTTCGGGCTCGCGCTGCTGCACAAACTGCTCGCACCATTGGCTTTCGCTGCAACCTTGAGAAATTACCGCCTGTTGCCGGCTGTGCTGGCTACGCCGGCCGCTTACCTCCTGATTGGCCTCGAACTGCTCGCAGTCACCGGGCTTCTCCTCGGAGTGCACGGTGCCGCACTCCTGGCTGGGGTGTTGCTCGCCGTGTATACGGTTGCGATTGCAATCAACTATGCACGGGGACTCCGGGATATCGATTGCGGTTGCTCGGGCCCGGCAATGAGCCAGCCGCTTGATGGCTGGCTCATCGTTCGCAATGCGGGCCTGATCATTGTTGCGCTGCTGGCGGCGATGCCCGTGAGTTCACGTCCGCTAAACTTTCTTGACGTTGTTACAACGCTCACTGCGTTGCTGGCTTTTGCACTGATCTACATCAGCGCCAACCGCCTTGCTGCAATTAATTCACGCTTCGTCCGTGATTCAGGTGTCATGTAATGCTAAACGCTCTGCTCGTTTCCCAAGTCGTCCTGTTACTGCTCGTCGTTGCCCTCGGAGTCGTCGTTTTCGCGCTGACACGCCAGATTGGCGTATTACACGAGCGCATCGCGCCAGCAGGAGCGCTGATGGTAGCGGGCGGGCCCAAAGTCGGCGAAGCCGCGCCCGGCATGGAAGTCACGGACATCGAAGGGCGCACGATCCCTATCGGTGGCCAGGCAGACGACGGCCGCAGCCGCCTGATTTTTTTCCTCTCTCCGACCTGTCCCGTCTGTAAAACGCTGCTGCCGGTGTTGAAATCCGCGCAGAAGTCAGAGCGCGACTGGCTGGAAATTCAACTCGCAAGCGACGGCGACCTGGCGGAACATCGCCGTTTCTTTAGCGACGCGGGACTCGACAGCTTCACCTACCTGTTGTCGTCGGCTCTCGGACGTGGCTACCAGGTGGGCAAATTACCATTCGCCGTGCTTATCGATGAACTTGGCATCATCCGCTCCAAGGGCCTCGTGAATTCTCGCGAACATCTCGAGAGCCTGTTCGAGGCCAAGAACCGGGGTGTTGCGTCTATCCAGGAATATTTCAGCAAGGCTGACCACTGAGGCGATGGGCGGGTTTCCGTTGCTCCTGCTGCGTGAAATTATTCGCGGCGTTCGTCACGAGCGCAAATAACTCTCGGCCAGGGTACAGGCGCCGTCGACCAGCATCGGCGTAAGGTCCCGCGCCGTGTCGGTACCGGGCCGGGTGTGCACCCAGCCGACATAGGTACAGGCGCGGGCGAGAAAGAACAGCGGCAATTGTTCAAGGTCCTCATCCGATAACGGGCGTTCGCTGCAATACGCGTCGATCAATGCGTCGCGGGCCAGCTCAAAATAACTTTCGCCCATTATGAAATACAGGCTTGTTGCAAGTTCGAACAAATGCCAGCCAAAGCCGGCATCATCGAAATCGATCAGGCGCACGCGGGTACCGTCGACGAGCAGATTCTCGGGCGCGAAATCCGCATGGATCATGCTGTAGCGGTCCCGGTTCTTGGGCAGTGCGCGCAAGTCGCGATACATGCGTGAACGGGCGCGCTCCAGCAACTCGCGTTCGTCGCGTTGCAGTGAGGGCAGCTCCCAAAAGCGACCCCAGAATGGCTGTTCGCCGGCAAGGCCTTCCTCGTCCCAGGCGTGGCGCACGAACCCATCCGGTGGCGTCCACGCAGCCGACTGCTCGTGCACGCGGGCCGCAAGCCGGCCCACGGTGGCGTAGTTTTGACGGATTTGTGCATCGCTGCCCGCAACGCCCGCTTCGACTGAGCCGAGTTGCGCACCTTCGATCCATTCGAACAGGTCGACCTGCACGGGTTCGGGCAAGCCGTCGCATGGGACACTGGCCAGCAGGCTGCCGTCCTCCGTCGGTACTATCGTTGGTACGTCGATCGATGCAGCACCCAGCGCAGCGATCCATTGCAGCTCAGAGCGCAGCTCAGCGAGGCCATGATAAGCGTGACGATGCACACGCAGTGCGTACCGGGTTGCACCGGTATCGACCGCGAATACCGCATTCTCCCGGTACTTGATGAGCGCAAGTTTTGCGTTGCCGATGCCCCAGGATTCGAGAGCCCGCCTGGCCGACGCCGCCATGCGGTTTGCCTGGTCGTCGGCCGGGAGTTCGTCGAAGTGCAGCCGCATTACAGTTCCGTGAGACACTCATCGAGCGTACCTAGTAGCAACTCCGCATGCTCGCGCGAGAATGGCATCGGCGGCCGCATCTTCAACACGTTGTCGTGCACGCCGATCTTGCTGATCAATACCCCCTTGTCACGCATCGCGTTCACGATTCGCTTTGCCACGGCGGTTGCGGGTGCCTGTGTCGCCCGGTCCGTGACCAGTTCCGTGGCGAAAAACAAACCGCGGCCGCGCACGTCACCGATGATGTCGTGCCTTTTCTGCAGGCTACGCAGGCCCGCGAGAACGTAATCGCCGACGACGCGCGCATTTTCCACCAGCTGCTCGTCTTCGAGTACGTCCAGTACAGCTGCCGCGGCGGCACAGGAAACGGGATTGCCGCCGAAAGTATTGAAGTACATGGTGGACTCTCCAAATTCGGTGACGAGCTCACGGCGCGCCACGACTCCGGAAATAGGATGTCCATTGCCCATCGGCTTGCCCAGCGTAACTATGTCGGGTACTACGCCATGATGCTGATAGCCCCACATGTGATCGCCCATGCGGCCGAAACCCGGCTGCACTTCATCGGCAATAAAAAACCCGCCCGCGGCGCGCACACGTCGGACCGCATCGGCGACGTAGCCGGCCGGTACGTCTGGCAGACCCTCGCTGGAATAAATCGTATCGACGAGCATGGCCGCCACGCCGACACCATCCGCCTCCAGCGAATCGATCGCAGCCTGCACAGTTTTTGCATACGCGGCAGCGAGGTCGCCGGCTGGGAAACCCGCAGGCACCCGGTAACTGTCGGGCGCTGGAATTGTCCGCACATAGGGGCCGCGCTCTTTGGCCGGGGTGAACACGGAACTGATCGTTGCTACGGTCGTCGTATTGCCATGATAGGCAAAATTCGTAGCAATAATGCCCATGTTGCCGCTGCAGCGCCGCGCCATACGAATGGCAATCTCGTTTGCTTCGCTGCCCGTACAGGCGAGCATGAGCATCGACAGCGAATCGTCGAAGGTGGCCGTCAGGCGCTCGCCGTAGTCGAGAATATTGCGATGCAGATAACGCGTATGCGTATTCAGCGTCCGCGCCTGCTGGCAAAGGGCATCGACGACTCGTGGATGACAGTGGCCGACATGCGGCACGTTGTTGTACGCATCGAGGTAGCGGCGGCCGTCCGCATCGTAGAGCCAGACGCCTTCGCCCCGTACAAGATGTAATGGATTGTCGTAAAAAAGTGGTGAACCGGAGCCGAGCAGCCGCTGACGCCGCTCAAGAAGTTCGTTTACCTTGCCAGGCTCGTTCGTGTCGTTCATATTTTTGCCTCTATTTGCGAGCCGAATTCACCGCGAATGAGTTGTTCCGGGTAGGCATCCCGATCGATGCGGGCACGCGCGCTGTGATCAGTCAGGGATACCAGGATAGCGGCAGCAAAAGCCGCAAACACCGAAAACAGCGTTGGGTAGGCGTACGGAAAAATTGCCCGTTCGTGGCCGAGCACATCGACCCAGATGGTCGGACTGAGCAGGGACAGCAGCAGTACCACGACCAGACCCGTTGTGCCGCCGGCAATTGCACCACGTGTCGTAAATTTTGGCCAATAGAGCGCTAACACGAGCAGTGGAAAATTGACGCTGGCCGCGATTGCCAGTACCAGCGCCGATATGATGCCGATATTGAGATCTTTGAACAGTGCGCTCAAAGCGATTGCCATTATGCCGATCGCCAGGGTGGAGACCTTCGACACGCGCATTGCCTGTCGGTCAGAGATGGACTCGACATGAATGACGCGAGTGTAGAGATCGTAAGCGATGCTTGCCGACGCCGACAACAAAATGCCGGACACGACCGCCAGTATGGTCGCGAAGGCGACGGCGGCGATGAAACCCATAAACGGCGCACCGCCGACGATTTCCGCAAGGTGTACGGCGATCATGTTTGCGCCGCCGGCGACATGCCCCGTGGCATCGATATACGCCGTCTCTCCGGCCAGCAATGACACCGCGCCGAGGCCCAGGATAACCGTCGCGCCCATGAAGTAACCGATGAATACGACGGCGTAGCCGATGGACTGACGGGCGGCCGCGTCGTCGGTGACGGTAAAAAACCGCATCAGTACGTGCGGTAGCCCGGCCGTTCCACAAACGAATGCCAGGACCAGCGAGATGACGCTGATCGGGTCGCGGTACAGTCCGCCCGGCCGCAGAACGGACTCACCCAGCGGGTGGACAGCGGCAGCCGACGAGAACAGTGCGCTTAAGTCAAAGTCGAAACGTTTTAACACCAGAATCAGCAGCATGCTGCCGCCGCCCAGCAGCAATCCGGCTTTGACGACTTGTACCCAGGTCGTCGCAAGCATGCCGCCAAAGGTTACATAGACCAGCATGGGCAAACCGATGGCGATGACAGCGGTGAGGTAAGGCAGTCCGAATATTGTCTGGATGAGCGCGCCCGCACCCACCATCTGGGCGATCAAATAGGGGATGGCGACACTCAAGGTACCCACCGCTGCGAGTATGCGCATGGGGCGCGCGTCCAGACGATACGCAACCACGTCGGCAAAGGTGTAACGTCCGAGATTACGCAGACGGTCGGCGAAAATGAGGAGAATCAGGGCCCAGCCCACGGCACCACCGATGGCGAACAACAGGGCGTCGGTACCGCCCATGAACGCGAGGCCCGTCAAGCCAAGAAAAGTAGCGGCTGACATGAAGTCACCAGCCAGGGCCAGGCCGTTCTGAAACCCGGTGATGCGCCCACCCGTGTTGTAGAACTCCCCGGCGGTCTGCGTGCGCCGGGCAGCCCACCAGGTGATTGCCAGCCCGGCGGCGATGAACGCAAGGAATACCACGATCGCGGTGGTATTGGCCGCGGAACCGTTCACTACGAGTTGGCCTTTCGCAGCAATTCCTTGAGCGGAGCGAGCAGCCGGTTTACGGCGTAGAGGTAGTAAAGGGAAGTGGCGATTGCGAGCAGAATAATGCCATATCCTGCGGTGATTGCCCGGTTCACACCACTGCCGAAAACGGGCTGGCCCATGGCGTCGGTTGCATGCAGACCGGCAAATGCGTAGGCCAGGTATGCGCCAAGCAGCAACCCGGCCAACCGCCAGCGCAGGCGGCTGCGTTGCAGCAACAGCCGTCGGACTGCGGGTGACTGCAGTAGCGCATCGATGTCAGTGGTCATTGTGACCTGGCGCGGATTCCGGGGCATTTGCCAACTCATGTGCAAGGCTTGGCGTCGTCTGCGCAATATCGTGCAAAATGGCGATGCGCGTACGCGCGGGGTCTGATTCGATCTCGGTCCGTAAACTCGCTACTTCGGCCGTCGTATAGGGTTTGTAATTGTCGGGCAACTGGTCAGGGCTGTAAGTGAGCAGCATCCAGTTCAGAAGGTCCGCGAGTTGATCGTCAGGCAAAGGCGCCGCCGCAACGCCCGGCACGTGGACCACGAATGCACGTCCTTCGGCGGAGCGCAGGAAGTAGCCAATAAAATTATTCATATTGGGTACCCGATCGGTCGCGCCGCTTGCATCGGGCAGATGACAGCCCTGGCAATTCATTGCGTAATTGAAATGGGCGAGCTCGTCGTCAGCTCGCGCCGCACCGCTGCTCACGAGTAGAACCAGCAACACGGCCAGCACCTGTCGCGACCTGCAAGCCACCGTTACTTGTCCGGTGCTTTCCCGACAACGACCGCGGTCGAGCAGTTGTAGACCGCACTCTTGGTGCCCAGGCACCAGTTCAGATCGTTTGCCTTCTGCGGTCGGTAGACCGGCAGGTCGCCCTCGTTGCGCTGGCACAGGCAACTGCCGCAGGAACTCTTGCCACAGCAATCGTTGTAGGAAATCAGGTAATGTTTGCCATCCACGGGATTCTCGCAGGTGCCGATCCAGGTGATTGGTGACATTTCCGTTCCCGGCGGACAGGAGTTGGGCGTGCCGCCGCAACAGTTGCAGAGAAAACCGTCAATCGCGCAATATCGCCAGTAATCGCAACTGTTCGGGTCGCCTTTCTCGCCGGCCTGGAGAGACGAGGACTGTTCGCCGCGCGCTACCGGTAACAAGGGCACCAGGGCCGCTCCGCCACCGACAATTGCAGCCACCTGGCCAAGAAAACCGCGTCGCGAAGTCTGTTGCGCCAGCCCGCGCGCCTTGCTCTCCACCAGTGAATCCAGCCATTTCATCGTTACATGTCCTCCGGTTCAGCCACAATGCACGGCACTAGTGTGCACCGTGTAGCAGCAATGGGGTCTCCTGACCGAAGTCGGAGATTGTGCGCAGCTTTGTGCCCTTGTTGGCATCGTAAACGTCGATATTCATTTCGATCGTCGTGACGACCAGCAATGGATTCGTATCGCGGGTGAGTTCGATAGAGACAGCAGGTAGCGCGAGTTCGATTTGACGCTCGCGCTTATGCGTGCGCGGATCGAATACCCAAACCTCGGTGCCCGGGTCTTTGTGCGTATCCGTCTTTCCTTCGGCATGCATCAATACATACATTTTGCCGTTCGCGCTCATCACGGCGGGTGTCAGTCCGCCCGGACGCCAGTTACCTGCCTCAATTTCGGGCAGCGACCAGGACTCGCCGATAACGGGCAGGTCGCCACTCAGGTCGACGGGGATAACCCGCCCTTTGAAAGTCAGGAAATTTGCGTTCCGGCCTTGTATGGCAGGCTTCTCGAACACGGCATCGACGTCAGCGTTAAAAAACTGTTTGCTGCGCGTCGAGGATGCGACCCCGCCCGCGTCGTCGAGCGCCACTGTCAGGAACGTGCCTTCGCTGCACAGGGAGCTGAAGCCGCGCTTGCCGGTCGGATAGATCAGCGCACAGCCGGGGATCGGTACTTCGTTGAGAAATTCACGCTTGTCGAGATCGACAACAGACACGGTGGTCGCTGGTGTGAAATTGAATATCAATGCCAGCTTTTCATCATCGACCAGTTGCAGCGCGTATTGAGTCGGCAAAATGCTGGCGCGCTTGGGCGGAACAACGATATCGGCCAGCGGGGCGAGGGTGCGTTTGTCGTATACAGACAGTACGTCATTGCGCACACCGCGGTGCCCCAGCGAATGGAAGGTTTGCACGACGTACATCTCGGGTCGGCTATGCGCTTGCGCGAACTGGGCAATCTGCGCACCATTGAACATGCCCTTGTATTGCTCGCTTATCGAGTCCCGGTCCGCATCCAGCACAATGAACTTGCCATCGCTCATGTGAAAAAATGCAGCATCCTGGGCAATAATCCAGTGCGCCGGATATTGCTCCGGCAAGGTCTGGACTTGCCGTATCGGTTCCGGCTTGAGGTCAGCAAGTGATGCGCTACTTGCACCGAGACAGAGGCATGCAACTATAATTCGTATCATTTGATCAGGCCGCCGCGTTGATGACTTTAATGGAAGTATAAGCTGCGAGTCCTTCCTCTCCAAACTCTACCCCGATACCGGAGCACTTGATACCACCAAACGGTACGTGCGGAGCGATTTCGGCATGCTTGTTGACGTATACGGTACCCGCTTCAAGGCGTGCCGCGACCTTCGCCGTGGCGTCGCTGTCGTTGCCCCAGACAGAGGCGCCGAGGCCGAATATCGTTCCGTTTGCCCGGCGCACCGCATCATCGACGTCGCTGTAACGGACGATCGGCAGTACCGGTCCGAATTGTTCCTCGTCAACCAGGCGCGTGCCGTCTTCGATGTCCGCAACAAACGTCACCGGGTAGAAATAATTTGATCCGCCCGTCGCTTTGCCGCCACACAGAACCTTTGCACCGGCTGCCCGTGCGTCATCGACCAGTTCAATCACGCGCTTGAACTGGCGTTCGTTTTGCAGGGGGCCGAGCAAGCTGGTCTCATCCATGCCGTTGCCCATCGGAATGTTGCCCGCGAAATCGACCAGAGCTTTGCAGGTGGCGTCATAGTCGCTGCCGTGAACATAGAGGCGCTTCAACGCACCGCAGGTCTGGCCGGAGTTAATCATCGAGCCCCAGTACAGGCGCTCGACAAAGGGCGCCGGATCGGTGCCCGGCAGCATAATGCCCGGGTCGTTGCCGCCAAGTTCGAGTGTCAGCGGTTTGAGCGTCGGGGCCGCACTGGACATGACTTTCTTGCCGGTTGCAATGGAGCCCGTGAACACGATTTTGTTGATGCCGGCGTGTTCACTGAGCGCCGCGCCGAGTTCGTCTCCCCCGGAAATGACATTGATCAGCCCCTTGGGCAGGGCTGCACTGATCAACTCAAACATGCGCAAGGTGCTGAGCGGTGTAAATGGCGATGGCTTGAGTACCACGGTATTGCCGGTCCGAATGCCGGGCACGACGTGCCAGATAGCGATCATCAGCGGCCAGTTCCAGGGGGTAATGGAACCCACCACGCCCAGCGGTTCACGGTGCATTTCGATCTTGCTGGCCTCGCTGTCCTCGAGCACTTTCATCGGCAAGCTGAGTCCGGCCGTATATGCCGCCCAGCCCGCACAGCCACCGACTTCGAATTCCGAACCCATGCCTTTTAACGGCTTACCCTGCTCCTGGGTCAGCAAAGTCGCGAGTTCCGCCGCATTGTCGGTGACCACTTTTGCGATCGTCTGGCAGGCTTCCACCCGCTCCTGGTCACTCGAATGACGCCAGCGCTTGAACGCTTCGCGCGCCGCACTAACCGCCTGTTCCAGGTGCTGCATCGTTCCGACCGGGACCAGACCCACGACCTCGCTGGTATCGGCGGGATTCCTGATTTCCGTGTAATCATCGGCCGCGACGGGTTCGCCGCCAATTGTCATCGTATATTTTTTCGTCATGATCGTTCTCGCTTGAGTTCATAGCCGGCCGTTTTCGGCAAGCTGGGTTTAGTCTGATCCGCCTACTGCTTTGATGCTGTCAAGTTCTTCGAGAAAAACGGGGCTCTCCGGCAAGGTCGAGCCACCGTCCACACATATCGTCTGGCCAGTGACGTAGCGCGCTTCGTCGCTGGCGAGATAGAGCATTGCGCCTGCGATATCGGCAGGCTCGCCGAGGTAGCCCATCGGGATGTACTTTGCCATCTGGGCCATGCCTTGCTCGTCGGCAAGAATTTCCATGGCGGCCGTGCGTATGAAGCCTGGCTCGACGCCGTTGACGGTTATGTTCTCACGTGCAAGCTCGATGGCGGCTGTGCGAATAAAGGCATTCATACCGCCTTTGGACGCCGCGTAGTAAGCGGTGCCCGGCATGGCAACCTTCGGCCCCGTGACCGATGAGGTAAATAGCAGGCGACCGCCGCCTCGTTTGCGGAATTCCGGGATGCATGCCGCCGACAGTCGAAAGCAGGCCTTCAGGTTTACCGACAATACGGTCTCAAGATCTTGCTCGGAATAGCTCTCGACCGGCCCGCCAAGAAATGATGCCGCATTGTGCACCATGATGTCGACACCGCCGAAGGCCGAAATCGTCTCTGCAACCACGAGTGCTGCATTTTCCGCCGTGCCGATATCAATGGCACAAAGCTTTGCCGTGCCGCCGGCCTGTTCAATGCGCGCAACACACGCTGCACCGTGTTTCGCGGTACGTGTTGCGATCATAATCTTCGCACCCGCTCGTGCGAAACGTTCCGCAATCCCGGCGCCAATCCCCTGGCCGCCGCCCGTTACGATTGCAATCTTGTCGCCGAGGTCACCGATCATCGCTCACTCCAATGCACCCGCCGATGCGGGCAGAGGGCGCAGTTTTCTTGCCCCGGCAAGTACTGGTGGCAAAATCAGTAACAGGCTCAGGACAAACAGTGCGGCGCCGAGTTTGTTCACGTTAACGAAATAGCCGTTGTGTACCACTGATGCCGCAAGCCCTGGACCGATCGCCAGTCCGATCATTTGCATCGCAACGGCATACACCACGACACGTCCGCGTGCATCGAAGCTCGCCATCGACGCGAGCAGGAACGGATGCGTCATATTCCAGGCAAAATTGTAGATAGCGGTCGCAAGTGCGAATACGAGGAAACTGAATTCGCCGACCAGAAACCAAAGGCACAAGGCGCCCGCGGCAATACCAAGCGTCAGCGGCATGGAACGGCCAAATCGATTGCCGGCAAGTGCGGCGGTGAAGGCACCCGCGATACCCGCAAACTGGGACAGCATCAGGCCATTCGCAACCTGCTGGTTGTCGAGCCCGCCGGTTGTGCCGATCAGAAAAAGATACGCCCAGACCACCCCCTGCGCGAGGAAATAGGCAAGCATGGCAAGCAGCGCCATGCTTTTGAGACCGGCCGGCAAGGTCACCGCATCGACGTCTACCGCTACGGCTGTTTCGCCACTCAACGGCAGGTCGCGGACGAAGGGCAGTGCAATGAGCGGGAATACGGCAAAAAACCACAGCACGCCGTCCATGCCGGCCACCTCATAGACGCTCGGCATTGCCAGCAGACCGAGCGCTCCGTAGATCAGTACCCACATGATCAGGTAACCGAAATTCCGATCGGGATTGTTCGTCAGGCCGATCGCGGCAAAGCTCAAGGAAACCAGGCCACCTGCACCGAGGCCCGCGACAAAACGCAATGCGACAAATGCGTCGATGCTACTGGTAAAGGTACAGGCCGCGTTTGCCGCAAACATGGTTATGAGCGACAGGGCGAAAACGCGACGCCAGTTCAGCCGGCTCGCAATAAATGTCATCAGTATGGTCGTTGCGGCGATACCGAACATCTCGGCGGACGCGGTGTAACCCGCGCCACGATCGTCAAAGCCAAGCTGCTCGACCAGACCCTGCACAAACCCGGGCTGGACGATAAACACCTCGGGTCCCACGACGCCCATGAGGATCGCCGCGGCTAAGCCGCGGCGAGAATTCACATCGGCCGGATGAGCATCGTCTGTAATTCGCCCTAACATTCGCTTATCCGGCCGATTCTCAAGAGCTTAGTCCAGGTTGTACTGAAAGCTGACGCCAAACCAGCGCGGCTGGCCGTAAGCCTGCTGATTGAAACCGAAGGTCCCTGTGAAATCGAAGGTGTAGTTCAGGTACGCCTCGTCAGTCAGGTTGTGCACGAATGCCGCCAGTTCCCATTGTCCGTCGCCTCCGGAGTAAGAAGCGCGCAAGTTGCTTACTGTATATCCGTCCTGCCGCGATACCGGCACGTTCTGAATATCAAAATAGCTTGCATCCTGGTAGTTTGCCCATGCCTGCAAAGCGATGCGCCCACTGTTACCCACCGGCCATGCGTAGCGAACCAGCGCATTCGCCGAAAAATCGGGTGCGGCCACCATGTGCCGCGTGCGCAATACCCCGTCCGGGCTCGGAATGTCTTTTGCGTTGGCATCCAGCACGGCAAGGCCAAGAGCGAGATCGAGGCCGTCGATTGGCGAGCTTTGCAGCTCGAGCTCTCCGCCCGAAACATCGGCATCGGTGTTGAAAATGACCTGGTTCAGGAGTTCGAAGCGAAAGGTCTGGAAGTCCTGGTAGTCATAGACGAATGCGGCACCATTGAGGCGTGTCGTGCCATTACCCAGCGTTGACTTGAACCCGACTTCAAAACTTCTGAGTGTCTCTGAACCGTACGGAATGGTGTCCACGGTATTACTTGCAAACAGGAAGGTTTCATCCAGAAACCCGACATTGAAACCGGCCGATTTTGTACCCTGCGACAGCGAACCATAGACCAGTAAATTATCCATCGGACGCCAGTCGAGCTGAGCCTTGCCACTGAAACTGCTTTCGTCATGGACCGCAAGATCGCCGACTGTATTCTGGTCGAATTCGAAGGCGACATTCGTGGGCAAGCCGACGACGTCTGTAAAGAAGCCCGAGGTGTCAACATTGAGATAGTCGAGGGTTTTTTCCTCCTGGGCACCGCGTGCACCGAGTATCAGCGTCCATTTGTCCGATAAATCGAACTCTACCTGACCAAACAGCGCGATGGATTCGGTCTTCTGGGTGAAATTGGCATCGAAGTACACGAAGCCGATGTTCGTGAGATCAAGTGTGTAATGACCGTCGACATCGTTGTCGAAATAGTAGAGGCCCCCGACCCAGCGGAAGTTGTCTGAGCCACCCGCGAGCCTGAATTCCTGGCTAAACGTATCTGTTTCCGCCTGGAATGTCGGCTGGATCAGCGGGAATGGGCCCGCATCGGTGTCTTCGGACTGCAATCGGTCGACGTTCTGAAAAGCCGTGATGGAGGTCAGGGTCATATCGCCGATATCCCAGTTCAGGTTCAGCGACACTCCCGTATTTTCAACCTTTACTCGGCCGTCCCGATCGAATTCGCCGGCATAGGGATCGCCATCGGTATCCCTGTAGCCGAAGCAATCGGTACCGGGAGCCGGGCGGGCATCGCCAGCGTCGAGCATACCGTCGGCATTGCAATCGACGGACGTGGTTTGCTCATTCGGGCCGAGCGGTACGCTTTCGCCGTTGGCATCGATTTGTGTTGCCTGATGCTGCCAGGCACCAACCGAGGCATCGTTCTTCGAGTAGTGCGCCTGCACCAGGACATCCACAGTGTCGGACGGCGTAAAGAGCAACTGCCCGCGGACTGCTTGCGCGTCGGTGGAGTTATAGTCCGGCGCCGGGGCGCGGTTCTCGGTCCAGCCGTCATTCTCATTGGTTGCCACGGCGATGCGTCCCGATATCGTATCTGACAGCGGTCCGCCGATAGCTCCTTCCGCCTTGATCTGGCTGTAATCGCCGGCGGTCAGCATGAAATAGCCGTCGAGCTCGCGGGTCGGCCGCTTGCTGATGAAGTGGACGAGACCACCCGTCGTATTGCGGCCGAACAATGTTCCCTGGGGACCACGCAATACCTCGACGCGTTCCACGTCGAACAACTGGAAATTCAGTCCACCCATCGCCGGGTGGTAAACGTCATCGACGTATACCGCGACAGGGTTTTCGTTGGCATCGGCAAAGTCGTTCAGGCCGACCCCGCGCAGGAAAAAGTTGATCTGACTGGATGCGGCGTTGGGTACCGTGTAGGTAAGGCCCGGTGTCATAGAAACGACGTCGGTGGAGTTTGTGAAACCCAGTTGCTGGATCTGGTCACCCGTAAACGCCGTTACGGAAATGCCGACATCCTGCAAACTCTGCTCACGTTTCTGCGCCGTGACTACAACCTCTTCGAGGATACTTCCGCTCTTTTGTTGTTGTGCCACTGAGGCACCGCTATAGACAACGCAGCTACAAATTGCCAAAAAAGTGAGATAACGCATCATGGTGATATTCCCCCAGGGAGGCTCGTTGATTAGTTTTTCAAAACCCAGCACTGCGTGGATATTATCCCACCAGCGGGCAGCACGGTATTGGCGAATAGCGCAGCAGGCTTGTACCAGAGCGCACTAACTCAGACGGCCGCCGCGGCGAAATTCACGTGGTGGCAGGCCGTAGGTTTCCCGAAAGCACCGTGTCATGTGGGACAGATCGTAAAAGCCCCAGCTCAGGGCAATTTCCGTCAGGCCAATGTGCTCATAGGCCGGATCCGACAGGCTCTGGTGGCAGGCTTTGATCCGTAAAGACCGTATGTAGCGCGCGAGTGTCTGCGGCTGCTGCTGAAACAGCACGTGAACGTAACGTGTACTAATGCCGAAATTGTGCGCAATCATCGCCGGACCCAGGCGGCGGTCCTTAAGGTGCCTCGCAATGAATGCCTTGATTTGTCTCAGGAGTTGCTCCGGACCTGCTGCAACGGGCGATTCCGCGTGCGCACTCAGAACACCTCCAAGGAGATCGAGGATGTTGGTTTCCACCCGGTCCGCCATGGTCTGCGGCAGCTCCGCCATCCGTGGCACCACCCCGGCAACAAAACTGCTGAGCAGGCCGCAACAGGCATCGCTGCGAGACATTCGCCTGCCAAGAAACTGGTCCGGATTCGTGGTCAGCCGTTTCATCGTTTCCGTGGGCACGGCGAGCACGGGCATTTCGTAGGGGCCAAAGAACTCGAGCCGATAAGGTTCCGCCGTCGAGCCTATAACGAAATCACCGGGCCGAAGATGCACCTCCCGGCCCCGTTGCGACCATAGCGATTCGCCGCGCAACTGGAACTTGATCAGGTACGGCGGGGAACTGATGTGCGCGATGTTGCGTAGATTTCGCGACGCTGCGACCGGCGAAGTGCTGACATTTGCCATGGAGATCGCACCGAAAGTCCTGGTCTCGATCGCTGCGGAAAATTGCTCGGTTGCTGTGCGCGCCTCACACTGCATGGGACAGAACAGGTCGTCCATCAGGCTGACAAAATAGTCGAAGCGCTCGCGCGTGCGCATCGTCATCACGGGGTAGGATTGATACATGGCCGCCTCCTCGTCCGCTTCCTTTGGCCGATCATATCACGCCGGCGAAGAAGTGCGGGCCGGGGTTCCGGTGGGCGGCCTCGAGCGAACCCGGCGACTGGTTGAGAAAAACGCCGTATTGTGCGAATTCAGATCGAAATCCTGACCGAAGCACGGTGACGCCGCGGTCTCTCCATGATACTTTATAGGTAAAGTATTAATCTTCAAACGAGTGTACGAAAGAGTCTGGACAAGGATACGGAATTGAGCGACCTGTTTTCAAATTGCCCGGTGGTACCCGTCGTCGTTATCGAGGACGCGGCGAAGGCCGTGCCAGTTGCACGCGCGTTGGTGGCCGGGGGACTGCCGGTGATCGAAATTACCCTGCGAACCGTTGCGGCTATCAATGCGATCGGCGCGATTGCCTCCGAGGTGCCGGATGCAGTTGTAGGGGCAGGAACAGTGCTCAGCGCTGCACACGCCGACAACGCGGTCGCAGCAGGAGCCCGGTTCATCGTCTCACCGGGACTGCACGCACCGGTAGTTGCGGCCGCCAGCAGGCTCGGTGTGCCGATTTTTCCAGGGGTGAGTACTGCAACTGAAGCACAACAAGCCTGGAATCTGGGCCTTCGTGTGCTTAAATTTTTTCCGGCAGGACTGTCCGGTGGCGTGCCGATGCTAAAAGCGTTTGCCGCTGTGTTTGGTGACCTGTCGTTTATGCCGACTGGCGGCGTATCAGCGAAGAATTTGCACGAATATCTCGCGCTACCATCGGTCATTGCTTGTGGCGGCAGCTGGCTGACGCCAGCGGCTGCCATCGATGCAGGCAATTACGAACAAATTACGGCGTTGGCAAGCGAGGCCTTGCAGATCGCCAGGGCAATACGGGGTTAAGCGATGTCTGAGTTTATTAGTTTTGGCGAAATCATGTTGCGGCTGAGAGCGCCCGCTCATGAACGATTTTTCCAATCGCCGACGTTTGAGGCAACGTTTGGAGGTGGCGAAGCGAATGTTGCCGTAGCGCTTGCCAACTACGGATTGGATTCTGGATTTGTAAGTGCATTGCCGAATAATGATATCGGCGAATCTGCATTGCGAGAGCTACGAAAATTCGGAGTTGATACCAGCAAGATTGTTCGTTCGGGTGATCGCATCGGCATCTATTATCTTGAAACCGGTGCCAATCAACGCCCGTCGAAGGTCATTTATGACCGGGCTGGCTCCTCAATTTGCATGGCGGCGCCAGATAGCTTTGATTGGGATGCCGTATTCGACGGAGCCAAATGGCTACATATCACCGGGATTACACCGGCGCTGAGTGCTTCCGCGGCGGAGCTCAGCCTGCAGTGCGTTACCGAGGCGAAGAAGCGTGGCATTACGGTGTCATGCGACTTCAACTATCGCGGCAAATTATGGAAGTATGGCAAGACGGCCCCCGAGGTCATGACGAAACTGGTTAAGTACGTTGATGTCGGCATAGCCAACGAGGAAGACTGCCAGAAATCGCTCGGCATTACCGTTGACGTGGACGTCGAAAGCGGTGACCTGGACACTTCGAAATACGAGGCACTGAGCGCGAAGGTACTTGAGGAGTATCCGGGCATGTCGGTTATTGCTATTACCTTGCGAGAGTCACATAGCGCTGATCGCAATGGCTGGTCGGCGTGCTTGCGCGATTCGGGCGGTTTTCGCTTGTCACGCCATTACGAACTCACGGACATCGTGGATCGGGTTGGCGGGGGCGATAGCTTTGCCTCCGCACTTATCTATGGTTTGAATGCCTACGACGATCGTCAGCAGTCTCTTGAGTTTGCGGTCGCGGCAAGTTGCCTCAAGCACTCTATTTCCGGTGACTTCAATCGGGTATCAGTTGCCGAAGTGGAGAACCTCATAGGTGGTGATGGCTCAGGCCGCGTTCAACGCTGAGTGCCCGGCGTTGCTATTTTTGACATCACCTCAAGATAGAAATTGCGTGACAGCAACGCCAACGAAAGTGCCTATCACGTAACCAAAAATGCCACACATGATGGCCGGGGTCACGAGGCTGCGCCAGCCCTGAGAAATCGCGATTGCGGCTGTAACGGCAGGGCCAACGAGTGCGGCACCGGACGCCACGATCGCTTCTGCGAGGTCGATCTTCATCACTTTGGCAACGGCCAGGACGATTGCCAGGTGAATAATAATGATCGTCATTCCGTAAACAAACAGAATTAACGCGGAGTCAAGAAAAGCGGTCACATTCGTGCCAGATCCGACCATCGCGAAAAAGATGTACATGAATATCATGCCGAGTTCGAATTCACCTTCGAGCCGCCGCATCGCCTTAGGGAAAATGTTGGCAATCACAACAGTAAGGAGAGTAACGAACAGGATATTGTACTGAGTCAGCCCTATCGCGTTGCCGATTGCATCAGATATTGCGCAGATCCCGAAACTCAGTGCGAGGGCGCCTGTCAGGTGGCGAAGGTAGATTTTCGCACGCGTCGATTCCTTCAGGCGGTGCTTTTCGGCATCGTCTATCGTGTCAGAAAACTGTGTAGGTACATGCTTGGTGATGAAGCGGAATGTTGGGATTGCAATCAGCATCATTAACGCAAGAATGCTGACAACGCTGCTTGCGCCAATGGCAGAAGTGAACTCGGCGTCAGTCATGCCGACAACTTGCGAGACGGCGAGAAAGTTAACGGCGCCGCCAACATAACCACCGGTGTATACGCCCGCAACTTTCGCGCCGATGTCGCCAAGATTCAAAAGATAAAAACCTATGATGGCACCGGCAACAGTTGCAGCTGACGCTACAAAAAAAGTGATGATGACCTTGCCGCTTTCCCGAAATATTCGCCTGATATCAGCTTTGAAAAGTAACAATGGGATCGCGAGCGACACCATGTAGCGGCCGACGAAGTCGTAGGCGGGCGCATCGAATGGTGTGATATGAAAGTTTGACAGCACCATCGCCAGTACAAGCACCCACACAACACCGCTGGTTTTCTTGCCGATCGGGTGATTGTCGGCCCAGAAGCCAAAGTAGGCCAGGCCAATGAGTACCGTTCCCAACGCGAATACGTTATCCGCCGAAATCAAAGACACAATGTTGTCCCCCTATCGCTTAGCCGACCGGCGGATTGGCGCATCGCTCAGGCGCAAATTGCCTGACGATTTTGTTCCATTATTATGTATCGCCAAGGCGTCGGCATGCGCTCGCTTATTTGCACTTCGATGACCGTCGGCCCGGGTTCGGCGAACGCACGAGGAAGTAAATTCTTGAGTTTTGCCGGTGAGTCCACACGATACGCGCTTGCGCCGAAGCTGTCTGCGAGTTTGACAAAGTCGGGGTTGTGAAGATCGGAACAGATCCTGCGACCATCGAACCACTCGTCCTGCTGGCGCTGTACGTTGGTGTAGGTATTGTCGTTGAAGACTATCGATACCAGGTTGAGCTGGTATTTCACGGCGGTGGCGAGTTCCTGGATATTGAACAGGTAGCCACCATCACCGCTGATGGCGACAACCGGCTTGTCCGGGTGTGCGGTAGCAACGCCGAGCGCCGTAGCGAGCCCGTATCCAAGGGTGCCCTGCTGCGCGGCGGAAACAAAGTGGCGGGGTTCATAGACCGGGAATCCGGACCAGGATACGAAGCCGATCTGGGTAACCTCATCGATAAAATAGCCGTCGCGCGGCATGACTTCGCGAATGACATCCAGGTAGGCCATTTGTGGGCCTACGTGTTTGTGCATATCGGCGTTTACCGCGGCTCTTAGGGCGAGTAGCTCATCTTCGCGACTTTGTTTCGCCGGGCCATGTTGCTCGAGTTCGTTTGCCAGCGCGGTAAGCACGGCATCGGCATCGCCGAGAATGCTGACCTCTGCCTCGCAGATGCGTGAAATTTCCTCCGGGTCGATATCAACCCGGACGAGTTTCAAAGCCTCGTCTTTGCCCCACATCGTTAGCGGCATTTTCAGGCGCGTACCCACGGCCAGCACGGCATCCGTTTCGCCCCATAAGTGGTGCCCGGCTGGAATATTCACGCTCAGGTAATCGTCATCTGAAATAATGCCCTTGCCCTTGCGCTTGGCCATGACCGGGGCCTGCAATCGGTCGGCAACTGCCTTCAGTGATACACCTGCATCCAGTACGCCGGATCCGATCACGATCATCGGTTTCTTGGCGCTGGCAAGAAGCTCGGCAGCTGCCCGGATCTGGTCGGGGTCTACAGCGGGTGCGGCAAGACCGACAGCCGCGCTGGCGGCATCGATTGCTGCTTTTTCCCCCATGATGTCCATCGGCATTTCGACCTCGACCGGTCGTGGTCGGCCGGACCGCAGCTGCTGGAAAGCTTCGTGCATGATTGCGGGAGTGTCGGAACCTCGCTCGATTCTTGCGGCCCATTTTGTCAGGTGGCGAATCAGACCGAGTTGGTCCGGTATTTCGTGTAGGTGCCCGTAGCCGCTGTCGATTCCGTCAAGGTGCACCTGGCCGGAGATCGCGAGCACCGGCGAATTGCAAGCCCAGGCCGTGCTCAGAGCGGCGGTTGTATTGAGGAGGCCGGGCCCGGGAACTACCGCGTAGACACCTGGCCTGCCAGTCGTCTGCGCATAGCCGAACGCCATGTAGGCGGCACCCTGCTCATGGCGGGAATGCAGAATTTTGATCCGCCCATCACTTCGATAGATCGAGTCGAACAGATGGTCTAGTTGTCCGCCCGGCAGGCCGAACATCGTGTCCACACCGTTGATGACCAGGGATTCGATGATCGCGTCCGCACCAGTAATTTCTGCCATGTTCGCCCTGTGATTGTGTCCGGCCGCATGTGGAGAAGCGTCGGAAAGTTTATATATAAACAATAGTACTCAGGTTCGGCTTTGATTGTAAAGAGGATTTTCGCAGCAGCAGGCTCTGGACAGCGCAGATTGCGAAAGCTTATGCAGTAAATATCGATAATACAATTACTTAAAGGCGACAAGGGAGGTGGCAAACGTGACTTGGCAAGATTTTTCCTCAAGCACGCATGGATTGACTTATATATAAACTAATTTGACACCAAAAAAAACTTTAGGTATAAAATTAAATTGTAGAAGCTCTATATATAAACAAAATGGGTCACGTAGACACGGGACCCTGCAGACAAATCCGCAGCATGTATCTGTTACAGAGGGGAAGTCAGATGAAACACTGGACCGGAATTGCATTGGCAGTTGTCACGACACTGCTAGTACTGCCGCAGGCATACGCCCAGGACAAAGAAAAAGGGTCCAGCGCGCTGGAAGAGATAACGGTTACGGCGCAGCGTCGCGAACAGTCGACAATGGACGTTCCGATCAGTATTTCCGCGTTCGGTGAGCAGGTCATCCAGCAAGACAATATGAAGGGAGCGGCTGATTACTTGCTTGCCACGCCCAACGTGTCATACGTGGACTCACCGTCGCAAGGCTCGAAAGGTGTGACTATCACGATGCGCGGCATCTCCGACTTGCAGACAGACGGCGAGCGGGTATCTGCAACCAGCGCATTCGGCATCTACGTCGATGAGCTCAGCACGGCGACAGCGGCAAGGGGCACTTCAAACCCTCCGCTGTATGACGTGCAAAGAATCGAAGTCTTGCGCGGCCCGCAGGGTACCTATTTCGGGCGCAGCGCGACCGGTGGGGCAATCAATATCACAACCAATAAGCCAACCGATGAATTTTTTGCGCAGCTCGATCTCGGTGCGGCAAGTTTTGATACCTACGAAGTGGCCGGGATCGTGAATCTTCCGGTTACTGACACGTTTTCTCTGCGGGCTGTGATGCAGACGGAGACGAGCGGTGGACAGGTCAAAAATGTCTCGCCGGACAGTGACGGTGGCGACAGCGGCTACGACAATCAGAATATGCGGGTGTCCGCTCGTTGGGATATCAACGATCAGTGGCAAGTCGATTTTTCGGCCAACGGCATCCGTGAAAACAATGACATGCAAAATACGGTTTCGGTTGGCATTCAGAGTCGATTCGGAGGCGATCTTAATGATCCCTGGTACACCTGTGGTCTGAGCTTTTCGGTGGACGATAAAGCATGTCGGGATACGACCGGATTTACCGACCTGCAAGACGAAATATACAATCTCCGAGTCTCGTACATTGGTGAAAAAATAGGCTTTAAGTCGATTACAGGCCATACAACGAACTCCATGGACCAGCTGTTCGACCTTGACCAGAGTGGCCGCGCATGGGTCAACCGAAGAAATGATTACGATGCAGAAACGGTGAGCGAAGAGATTCGTTTTTTCAACGTCAACGCTGACCGATTCGAGTGGACCGTCGGCGCTTTGGCGTACCAGGACGAGCTCGTGGCCAACAACAAGATTCTTATTCTCGATTTCCTGGGGCCCTGGATGGCCGGTGACTATGCTAATGAAAACCAGATCAATATGGATCGGGATGGGTGGGCAGTCTACGGCGACCTGACCTGGCATATCAGCGACGCATGGTCCATTTCTCTGGGCGGTCGATACTCAGACGACAACGAGCAGCAGGACTGGAAAAACGTATACGCAGCCTGCGCGAATCGTGCAGAAGGTGATCCGTTGGATAGTGCAGCGGGCTGTGAGTTGCGCCCCGACCAATTGTACGGTCCTTTGCCGGTGATCAATGGGCGAGTCACGGGCGGCAGGCGTGCACAGACTATCGGTACGTTCGCCGAAAACAGCGATACCGATTTCTCGCCACGGCTTGCGGTCAATTGGGCGATCAATGATGAATGGAATGCGTACGGCATTGTTTCGCAGGGCTACAAGCCTGCGGGCGCACGCGCGAATCCCGATTCCGGTGGCGTGAATTCCAGTGTATACGACAAGGAAAAGCTGACTAACTATGAAATTGGCGTTAAAGCTCAATTCAACGAAGGCCGAACGCGCCTGAATGCCGCGGTGTTTTCCATGATTTGGGACGATTTCCAGACGACGATCCGCGAAACATTCTGTCGCGAGCCGGATGGCACGTTGCGCCCGCAGCAAGGCAATGAGAACTGCGAATTTGTACCGCTGGATCTTATTCTAAATGCGCCCGAAGCCAGTTCGAAGGGCGTCGAACTTAGCCTGGAGACACTCGTCGGTGACGATTGGCTGTTTGCCTTTAATTATGGCTACCTGGATGCCGAGTACGATGACTTCAGCAACGCCATTGTTGGTGGTCAACAGGTTGATCTTTCGGGCTACCCTTTGCCGAATTCTCCAGAAAATACTGCTGCAGCAAGCGGCACCTATAATTTTGACTGGGGCAATGCCAGTGCTTACGTACGGCTCGAAGCCAACTATCGTGATTCGGTGTTCAATCAGGACAGCATTGCTGACCCGCTGTTCGGCTCACCGCCATTGACGCCCGATGCATTCTGGCTTCTCAATCTCCGCGCCGGCCTTGAATGGGACACGCAGCGGCTCACATTCGGCGTGTTTAACCTGCTGGACGAAGACTATGCGGCGGGCGCGGGCTCTGGTTCGGCAGGTGTGGTGGTTGTTCCACGCGAACCCGTTCTTAATATCAAGTGGACGGTCTGGACCAATTAACGATCATGCTGAATCGCAAGTGTAGTTAGCTTGGTGAAGAACAAATAACTTGGTTTACTTCGTGTGGCTTCGGCGCAAAATTTGACATTGCGCCGAAGCTTTTTTTTTGAAAGATGAGAAGTCCTATGTTTTTGAGCAAGTACCTTCGCCAACTGTCCGTATCAGTCCTTATCATTGCGACCACGGCGGCCGGTAGTACGAACGCAGAAACAGTTCGTTTCGCTGCCTTTCCGGATGTTTCTGCCACGCAGGTTGTATTCGTCTACCGCGATTCGATCTGGCTTGTGCCCGTTGCCGGTGGCCCCGCCAGGTTGTTGTCCGATATTGGAACGCGCCCGAGAAATCCGAAATTCTCGCCTGACGGCAAGCAGGTCGCCTACGCGGCAACACGTGACGACAATCAGGACATTTTTGTCGTGGACCTTGCAGGCGGCGCTATCAGGCGGATTACCAACCACCCGGCACGCGACGACATGGTGGACTGGTACCCGGACGGCAAGACTTTGCTTTTCAAGAGCACAATGCAAAGCCCGCGAGCCATATACGACCGGCTATTCAAAGTTGACTCCACGGGTGGCTTGCCACAGGTATTGCCGCTGCCTTACGTTGAGACCGCAGCGATTTCAAGTGACGGCGAGCGCATACTGTTTACCTATCTGCGCGACTTCCAGGAGGAGGTATGGAAGCGCTATCTCGGCGGTCGTGCGCCGGACATCTGGTCCTACGATATTTCCTCTGGCGATACCGTGCAGTTAACGACCAGCCAGGCGCCGGATTCGGTGCCCATGCTAAAGGACGACGGTGTATATTTCTTGTCCGAGCGTGGGCCATCACGGCGTAGCAATATCTGGTTTATGCGCAGCAATGGCAAGGATGCGCGACAACTTACTCATTTCGACGAATCCGACGTTCGTTATCCGTCTGTCGGGCCGGCCGGCATTGTATTCGATGTCGACGGTGATCTGTATCTGCAAAAAGGTGCGTCGCAAACTGCAGAACGCATAGCCATCGACATTGATATTGCGCGGGATGAATACAACAAGAAGCGTGTGCAGCTGGCAGAGCGGGTCGAAAGCGCCAGCATCGGCGCGACCGGGTCCATTGCCATCGAGGCTCGCGGCGACATTCTGTTATACGACACGGACGAGAACAGTGCGGTCAATGTGAGCAACAGCTCGAATGCCGCTGAGCGCTTTCCATCGCTGTCTCCGGATGGTTCCATGCTGGCCTATCAAAGTGATGCGAGCGGTGAGTACCAGCTTTATACGAGACAACTGGATACTGGCACGGTCGAACAGCTGACGGATTTCAAAGCGGGTTTTCGGTACCGGCCGTTCTGGTCTCCAGACGGAAAATATATCGCGTTCATTGACCAGCAGGAGATCGTCTGGATCGCGACAGTAAAAGACCGGTCATTGCAAAAGGTTGATCAGGGGCATTGGCGTTATCATTGGGACCTGCCGCAATTCCGCGTGTCGTGGTCACCTGACAGCCAGTGGCTCACGTACTCACGAGCTGGCCAGAACCGCAATCAGGCCATATATGTCTACAACGTCGGGTCGCGCAAACTCGAACAACTGACTTCGGCATTTTACAGCGATTTTGATCCGGTGTTCGATCCGACAGGCAACTACATTGCCGCGCTCGGGTACCGCAGTTTCGATCCGACTTTTGGCGACATCGATTCGACATTTACCTATACCGATTCGACTGTCGTCACAATTATGCCACTGAGGAGCGGGGTCGATACGCCTGTGGAACCAGATTGGCAGGTGCCGGCCCCGCAAGACATCGTTGCTATCGATGTGGCGGACGCAGAATCGCGGCTTCGCGTATTGCCATTTCTTGCAGGGCACTACACAACGCCTGCTTTCAGCGGCAACATTTTGTCAGCTGTGCGGAGTATTGATGACACGACGCAACTAGTGCGCCTGGAACTCGGCAATGACAAAGTCGAGACCTCATGGAATGGCGACAGCGCAACGCTGCTGGATGCAAATACGGGCGGTACATTGCTGCACACGGGTGACGGTAAAGTACTTTTTCTGGAGCCGGACAGCGACGGCAACGCGGAAGACCTGGATCTAGGGCAACTCAGCGCGGAGATTGATCCGCAGCAGGAATTTCTGCAGATGTTCGACGACTCCTGGCGTTATCAACGCGATTTCTTTTACGATCCCGGCTTGCACGGCATCGACTGGGACGCGATCAAGAAGCACTACCGGCCGCTGGCCGCCGCAGCTCATTCCGTACAGGAGCTCACCGCAATCGTTCGTGAAATGCACGGCGAATTGTCTGCAGGCCATGTCTATGTATCGATCGAGCCTCCGTACAACCGCCGCGACGCGACCAATGTCGGGCTCTTGGGCATCGATTTCGTTGTCAAGAACGGTGCCTATGCGATTGGTCACATACTGAGGCCAGGCGTCAGGCGTGCCGAACACCATTCGCCGTTGGATAATTCCGCGCTGGCTGTTGCTGAAGGCGACTATATTCTTTCTGTAAACGGTCGGCCGTTGACTACAGATCGTGCCCCGTGGGTTCAGTTCACGGGTCTCGCCGACCAACTGGTCAACCTCGAGGTGGCGAAATCAGCGAGTGGAGACGGTGCACGGACGATTCGGATTCGTACACTGACCAGCGAGCGGAAGTTGCGCGAACTCGTCTGGGTGGAAGAAACCCGGCAACACGTCGATACTGCATCGCACGGCAAGATCGGGTACATCTACGTGCCAAACACCGGTGCCGAAGGTCAGAATGAGTTGATGCAGATGTACCGCGCGCAGTATCAGAAGCAGGCATTGATAATCGACGAGCGCTTCAATACCGGTGGCGCACTGGGCGATCGGTTTGTGGAGCTACTGAATCGGCCGCCGCTCGTGTACTTCAGTTCCAGAAATTCCGACAACTACCCACTACCCGAACTCGCAAATCGTGGCCCGAAAGCCTTGCTCATAAACAGCTGGAGCTACTCGGGCGGCGATGGGTTTCCGTTACTGTTCAAGTCGGCAGGCGTTGGGCCCCTAATTGGTACACGAACCTGGGGTGGCTTGATCGGTCCGGGAATGAGGATGTCATTGATAAATGGCGGTTTCATTTCCGCACCGCCACAGCGCGTCTACGACACAAGCGGCAATTGGGCCGAGGGCAACGAAGGCGTGCGGCCAACCATTCCGCTCCGAAATGATCCGGGTGTACTTGCGCGGGGTGTCGACCAGCAATTGGAGCGCGCCATCGAATTACTCCTGCATCAGCTCGAAGAATTGCCACCGGTCGTCATCCCGGAATATCCCAATCAAATGCCACTACCATCTGCGGGGAACTAAGCCATGCTCCAGATTAAATGCCCGAAATTCTTTCTTGTAATCGTTGCAGTGTTGGGAGTCAGTAGCTCTCTTGTTGCCAATGCGGAGACGGTGAGTGAAGAAAATTTGCACATGCCAAAATGGCTCATTGTTCACGCGGGTATGGTGTTACCAGTGCCGGGCAAGCCCCCGCGTCGTAACGCGACTATTGTGGTTCGTGACGGACGCATTGTAGAAATTCGCGACGGTCAGATTGACGCCACGCAAATCGTCACTGATGCATCCAGTGCAGATGTTGAGACACTGCAGCTGCTGGACAAATTTGTCCTGCCGGGCCTGATGGATATGCATGTTCATCTGTCCTTCGAGTTCGGCGTCGACGGCCAGCAGAATCACGGGGCCTCCGAGGAGTATGCGCGGGAACACAGATCCAGCATGGATGATGTGTATAACTTCGTCACGGCGCAAGACAACGCAAGAAAGACCTTGATGGCAGGCTACACTACGGTTCGAAACGTAGGCAGTGACGGCTGGCACATATTTGCGCTGCGCGACGCGATTAACGACGGCAATATCGTCGGGCCGAGGATACTCACGTCGGGTTATACGATTCATGCCGGAGCCGATAGCGGACCGGGTGCCTGTACGGGCGTCGAGTCATGCCGGCGAGCGGTACGGGCACAGATCGACATGGGTGCTGATCTCATCAAGGTGTATGGCACTTGCAGCGGATCGAAACCTTGCGGCTACGAGACTGCGCCAGCAGTATTTCTTGAAGATGAGCTGCGTGCAATTATCGAAACTGCGGCGACACGCGAGCTCAAGGTTGCCGTGCATGCGCACGGCACGGCTGCCATTAACCTGGTTGCATCGCTGGGGGTTGCCTCGATTGAACACGGCTCGTTCAACGACGCGGAATCTCGCCGCATAATGAAAAAAAATAGTGTCTATCTCGTGCCCACCTTATCGGTACACGACAATATCAAGAAAGACATCGTTGGCGCGAAAGAACCCATGCTCGGCATCATGCAGAATTTTCGTGACAAGCACGGGCCGGGCATGCTGGCTGCGCACAAGGCCGGAGTGAAAATAGCAAGTGGTAGCGATGCGGGTGTATCGCAGCATGGAAACAATGCTCATGAACTCGAATACTATGTTGAATACGGCCTGACTGCCGAGGAGGCAATCGTTGCCGCCACCGTCAACGCGGCGGATCTGATTGGCATGGGCGATGAACTGGGCACATTGGAGCCCGGAAAGTATGCTGACCTGATCGCCGTCGATGAGAACCCGCTCGAGAACATCAGCGCGCTGATGGATGTTGCAGTGGTTGTCAAAGGTGGCCAAATCGTAAAAGCGCCGAAATAGCGGCGTTTCTCTATAACCTGCACAGGAACAGTGCCATGTGTCGACCGTCTGGCTGCAAGCCGCTGCTTGCGGCAATAGTGTCGTTTGTAGCCGGTGGCGTATTTCCGGTTGGGGCAGCAGCCGACGAACTATCGCTCGAGAGTACGCGCTGGCTTGTCATTCATGCTGGAACCGTGCTGCCGGTGCCGGGCAAGCCGCCACGCGAAAACGCGACAATTATCGTCCGCAATGGGCGCATCGTTGAAATTCGGGACGGCCGGATCGATGCAGCGCAAATAGTCACGGACACATCCAGTGCCCACATTGAGACGCTGGAGCTGCCCGACAAGTTCGTTCTGCCGGGCCTGATGGATATGCATGTGCACTTGTCTGCCGAGGTCGGGGTCACGGGTCAGCTGAATCACGGAGCATCAGAGGAGTATGCGCTGGAACACAAATCCGGGATGGCCGACACCTATGACCTGGTGACTGCAATGGGTAACGCCCACAAGACATTGCAGGCCGGCTATACCACGGTTCGGGATGTGGGCAGCGAGGGCTGGCACATTTTTGCGCTGCGAGACGCGATTGACGACGGCAATATTGCGGGGCCGAGAATTCTGGCCGCGGGTTCGATCATTCACCCGGGCGCTGAATCGGGCCCGGGTGCGTGTTCGGGTATTGAATCGTGTCGTCGAATCACGCGGGAGCAGATCGATATGGGTGCGGATGTCATCAAGGTTCGCACCAGTTGCAGAGGTTCGTTGCCTTGCGGCTACGAGACCGCGCCGTCGATATTCCTCGAAGACGAGCTGCGTGCAATTATCCAGACGGCAGCAACACGCGGACTCAAGGTGGCCGCACATGCGCACGGCACCGCAGCCATCGATCTTGCGGCTTCACTGGGCGTGGACTCGATCGAGCATGGTTCATTCAACGATGAGGAATCGCGCCGCATAATGAGGAAGAATGACGTCTACCTCGTTCCGACACTTTCTGTGCAGGACAATATTCACAGAGACATCGTAACTGCGACGGGCACGATGCGAGCCATCATGCAGAACTTCCTCGACAAGCACGGACAGGGAATGCTCGCGGCGCACAAGGCTGGCGTGAAAATCGCAGCAGGCAGTGATGCCGGTATTTCGAAAAATGGTAACAATGCGCACGAACTCGAATACTATGTTGAGTATGGTCTGACACCTGAGGAAGCGATCATTGCAGCCACCGTAAATGCGGCAGACCTGATCGGCATGGGCGATGAGCTGGGTACACTGGAGCCGGGAAAAATCGCGGATCTGATCGCCGTCGATGTGAACCCACTCGAAAATATCAGTGCGCTAAAGAATGTATCGCTTGTCATTCAAGGCGGCCAGATTGTGAAAGCGCCGTAATATGTCGCGGAGTGCTACTGAAAGCGACAAAAACCGAACCGGGCGCGACGAGTGGCGGGAAGTCCTCGCCAGTATTTTGCTTGCGAAAACGGCGGTTGCGACGTTCGCGATCGCACCGTTTCTTGTCGGTGCATATATTGACCATCTGAACTTGTCCGTCGGTCATGCGAGTCGAACTCTGTCAGTCGAAATATTTGCACTGGCCTTTTCCAATGCGACCGCTTTCTTCTGGGTCCATAGGGTGGCCTGCCGCGCCTGGGCTCAGCGATTGCTGCTGTTGCTGATTGCGCTCAATATTGGCTGCGTATTCGTATCGGACTTCGCATCTCTGGTCGCGTTGCGAGCCTTGGTCGGTGTCGTCGAAGGATCCTTGCTGGCGCTGGGTTTTGGCTTGTTGGGAATTACCCGCCGCCCGAACCGAAACTTTGGCCTCTATTTCGCTGTGTCGTTGACGGTCGGCGCCTTGAACATACGTATCCTGCCATTGTTTCTGGAATCGGCCGGCGTAACCGGTCTTTTTGTTAATCTGTCGCTTTACGCTGTCATCGCCCTGGGCGGCTCGATCTGGATACAGCGAACAAGCATTGCTGAGCGAAATGAGATACCCGTCGCAACAGCCGGTGACCGACCGGAATCTCCTTTTGCCATCGCCACGATGCCGTTGTTGTTCCTGATGGTCGCAAATTACGTATATTTCATCGGGCAGGGTGGAACCTGGTCCTTTCTCGAACGTATCGGCGTGCAGCAGGCTATAGATCTCACCGGCATAGCAAGCGCACTTTCCCTGTCAATGGTTGCCGGTGTTGCAGGAGGGGCGGCAGCCGGTTTTCTGGATCTTAAACTCGGTCGTGTTGTACCGCTCCTGACTGCTATTGCGCTGTCGATTGCGGCGATGTGCCTGCTTCTTGGTGGAGTAACCGTCGCGACGTTTACACTTGCGGCCTGCATGTTCAATTTTGGTAACAACATGGGTCACCCATACGTACTGGGGTTTGCAGCAAAAATCGACAAGAGTTCGCGCCTGACCGTGCTGAGCGGTGCCTTGCACACGGGCGGCCAGGCGACGGGTCCGCTAATCGCCGGACTCATCGTCACGGGAAATGATTTTACGAATGTATTGTGGTTGGGTCTTGCAGCATTTACCGCAACGGTACTGCTGTTGTTGCCCGTCGTGGTATCCATGCACGCCACGGCAAAGCCCGCGTAGCAGAGCTACATTTCTGGTGACAATGAAATACGCAATTGTTGGCGCAGGCATTGTCGGCACTCATTGCGCATTGCAAATACGGGCACAGCAACCCGATGCCGAGATAATTATTGTAGACAGGAGCCCGTACAGCTACAGCGGTGCGTCAAGTGGGAACATGGGTGGTTTCGCTACCTGCGAAGTGCAGCCTTTGGCTACACCGGCAAATCTTCTGCGTGGCATCGGTTGGATGCTGAATCCCCTGGCGCCGTTTACTTTACGGCCGAAGAGTATTCCGGAGCTGCGGCCGTGGCTGGCCCGGTTTATCCGCTCGGCGTTAACACCTGGGCACGCCACACAGGTTATCAGGGCTCAGCAAGCACTGATGGATCGGGCCACGGAAGCCCACTTCGATGCGCTCGGTGGCAGCGAATTGGCTAATCTGATCAGTGATGAGGGGGCTCTGTTTGTCTATAAGAGCGCTCGTCGAATGCGCCGGGACTGGAACCAGCGCTGGCGGCTCTTTCGCGAACGCGGGGAGATATGCGAACAATTAAGTGCACTGGAGTTACATGAGCGTTTGCCTGGTTTGAGCTCGGCAATCGAGCACGGCATATATGTTCCGGCGATTCGGCAGTGGAAGAGTCCGGCCAGTTTATTGGCCGGGCTGCACCGAATGTTGCACGATCGAGATATCACGGTTCGGACGGCGTCAGTTCAAGGTGTCGTGCGTCGCGGCGGGCTTGCGCAGCGCGTCGTGTTGGAAGGCGGTGAGGAACTTGAATTCGATTGTCTTACAGTAGCCGCAGGCGCCTGGTCTGCGGCGTTGTGCGCCAGCGTTGGGGATGTTGTTCCGCTTGCAAGTGAAAGAGGCTATTCGACGACCTTGCAGCACCCCAATGTGTCAATCGCAAACCTTCTGTTGTTTCCTGACGATGAGTTTGTGGCAGCGCCAATGGCAGAAGGGCTCAGACTGGGCGGTACGGTTGAGCTGGCCAGGCTGGGTGACCCTCCTAATTTCAAGCGCACCGATCTGCTCGCCAAAACGATGCGTAGTTACTTCCCTGACATCGATACTTCCGTTCGAGACGAATGGATGGGTCATCGGCCGTCCGTGCCGGATGGTTTGCCTGTTATTGGCCGAAGCCCGACTTGTGGCAACGTTTGCTACGCGTTTGGCCATGGTCATGTTGGCGTGACCCAGTCAGCAATTACGGGGCGGCTGGTCGCCCAGTTGTGGAGTGGCCAGACAACGGATATCGATCTCAAACCTTACAGTATTTCGAGATTCTCGCAGGCATGAGGCGCAGGGACCGTACTCGCGTCAGTGCGCAGAGGTTTCATGCTTTAGGTACACTGATGGTCGGGTCACAATAAGAATTGGCGCCGGTAAGCGGCTACTATCCGGTTTCTGACCAGTCAAACAGGATTCCAAGCGCGGTTTCGCGATGACGTTCCGCAAGTGCATAGGCTTCTCTGCAGTCGGCGGGGGCAAACTCATGCGTGATCAATCCATTGAGATTGAAGCGGCCGGCGCCGACATGGTCGAAGAATCGTTCGTCAATTTTTCGCTGTGTCCACCCGTCGCGATCATGGCTGTCGTGGGTCGCCTGCACGGTGAGCCCTTTGGTCATCATATCGGAGGTCAGGCATTGCCGCTCCGGATAACCGGTATCACCAAGCAGAATAAGCTTGCCAAATTTCCCCGCTACATTGAGTACGTGCTGGAATACGGCAGGGTTTCCCGTTGTATCGACAACTATAGCCGGGCCGTTACCTATGTTCATTGATCGGAACGGTGCAGCCTCGTCTGTAATATTGCCGGCGTAAGTCAGGTTCGCGCCACCATTCTCCGCGTGTCGAAGGCGGTTGTCGGAAAGATCTGCAACCCCGATCTGAGCCACATGCTCTGCCGAGGCCCAGCGCGTTGCCATCTGGCCGACGGGGCCTGCCCCGACGATCAGGACATGGTTCTGAGAGGCGAAATCTGCTGCCCACGCCGCACGAAATGCAGTCTTCGCCAGACCGCACCAGCACGCGTGTTTGGGATCTATTCCGTTCGGGACGGCGCTGCAAAGCGCTGCGGGCAAGACCTGATGAGAACCGTGTGCCATGCGCATGAAAATCGTGTCGCCGACCGCAAACTCGTCGACATCAGCGCCAAGCTCCTCAACGACACCCAGCGCCTGGACGCCGGTTTTCAACTGCGGAAAGGCGAAAATACGGTCGAAATGCGTACCGGGTGAGTACTTCTCGTGAAGAATCGTGGTTTCAGTTCCTATGCTCATCAAACTGAAACGTGTGCGTACGCGAAGCTGCCCGGGTTGCGGTCGCCCTGGATCGAAGTCCTGAAGTTCTACCTGCCCCTTCGAGGGGAACACTATTCGCTTTGGCATAATTAAGTTTTTATATAAACTAATTTCAGTTAGTATATAAACTAGTTTGAGGCAAGGCAATCATGTCAGGACAATCAGTAATTATCACTGGAGCCGCATCTGGAATCGGTAAAGCCTGCGCCCTTAGATTTGCGGCATCGGGCTATCGCGTAGCGCTCGTAGATGTCGATTCACCCGGACTCGCTATGGTCGCGGACGAAATTGCACAAGTCGGTTCCGAGACCCTGCAGCTGGAGGCCGATGTGTCGGTTGCCGAGGCATGCGAAGAAGTCGCAAAAGCAGTCGAATTTGAGTGGAGCAACATCGATGTGCTCGTCGCCAACGCCGGTGTGCAGATCGGAGGCAGCCTGCTGACAACCAGCGACGAAGACTGGGCTCGCATTCTTGATATCAATCTGAACGGCGTTGCGTACAGCTGTAAATCGGCGCTGCCGCGTATGCGTGCCGCGGGCCGTGGCGCAATTGTTGTGATGTCTTCAATCAACGCGTTGATTGGTTCTCGCGAAATGGCGATTTACGACATGAGCAAAGCTGGCGTGCTTGGCCTGATGCGCAACCTTGCTGTTGAGTTCGGTCGCGAGGGCATACGTGCCAACGCCGTATGCCCGGGTAATACGATCACAGAATTCCATATTGGCAGGGCCGCTTCAAGAGGTCTTGACACCAGCGATATTCGCGCGGCAATGAAAGACTATGGCGCCCTTGGTCGAGCGGCAGAACCGGCCGAAATCGCAAATGCGGTGCATTTTCTGGCTTCGGATGAAGCGTCGTTTATTACCGGGCAGACGTTGGTCGTCGATGGTGGATTTTCCATCACGTCCCGGGCTTAAGAACTTGGCTGCCAGGTATCGTATCGGGATTCTCGGCAGCGGCCGAATGGCGGCTGCGTTCGCAGAAGCTATGGCCGATGTGAACGGCGCCGAGCTCCATGCAGTCGGGTCTCGCCGCCAGGCTACAGCGGATTCTTTCGCAGGGAGGTACGGCATTCTGCGATCGTACGGCAGTTATGAACGCCTGCTTGACGACGCAGATATTGACATTGTGTATATTGCAACGCCACATTCACTGCATCATGAGAATTGTCTGCAAAGTCTTGATGCGGGTAAGGCCGTGCTGTGCGAAAAGCCGTTCGCATTGAATGCAACGCAGGCGAGCGAAATGATTGCACGAGCCGAAGAAAAAAATTGCTTTCTGATGGAGGCAATGTGGACGCGCTTTTTGCCCGCGGTCGTGAAGTTGCGAGATCTGCTACAAGACGATGTGCTCGGAGATATTCAGACGATCGTGGCGGGAGGCGCATTTATGCCGCCTTTCGACCCAGACAAATATTTGTTTAACAGGGAGTTGGGTGGTGGCGTCTTGCTGGATGCCGGAGTCTATCTTATTTCCATTGCTTCCATGATTCTTGGCGCTCCGGCCACAGTCTCGGCAGCAGCGACGCTGCATCCCGCTGGTATCGATGACAACGACGCAATTCTTCTTTCGCATGGCGGTGGGGCTAACGCATTACTCTATGTATCTCTGCATGCACGGTCCGCTCCGGACTTGCGGATACTGGGCAAGCGTGGAGAGATTCATGTGCACGCACCAATATTTTCACCGGCAAAATTGACATTGCGTCTACACGACCAGGATAAACAGGATTTTGACCTGCCGTTCACTGGCAATGGTTATCAGTACCAGGTCGACGAAGTCGTTCATTGCTTGCAGCTCGGTAAATGCGAAAGTGAAATTATGCCGTTGGCGGAAACCTTGTCCATCATGGAGACGATGGATGCAGTTCGCCGTCAGATCGGATTGACCTATCCACAGGAGAATTGAATGGCAATTGTCGTAATCACCGGCTCCAATAGCGGCTTCGGGTTGGCGGCTGCGCTCGCATTCGCGCGCAATGGAGACACTGTCGTTGCAACAATGCGTGACCCGACAAGGGCCACGACGTTGCGCGAGGCCCTGGCTGCCGAGGAACTGGAGGCAGATGTACGGTCGTTGGATGTCACGAAAGCCGGCACTTTCGCCGACTTTTTTTCAGGCGTCGTCCGGGATCACGGCCGGGTTGACGTTCTCGTGAACAACGCAGGAATTTTACGTCCCGGCGCATTGGAAGATATCAGCGAGGAGGCCCTGCGGCTGACTATGGAAACCAATGCAATAGCGCCTTTACTATTGGCGAAAGCCGTGTTGCCGATTATGCGCAAACAGGAAGCGGGTTACATCATCATGATCAGTTCCCTGTCCGGGATTGCCGGGTTGCCCGGCGATGTCGCGTATACGGCCAGCAAGTTTGCATTGGAAGGATCGACAGAAGCGCTACGCCATGAAATAGATCGTTGGGGTATCAAAGTTGCACTGGTGCTGTGCGGTATGTATGCAACGGGGATTTTTGCCGCCAGCAAGAACAAGGACGAATTGCTGCCCGCGGGCTATCCGATGAATTCTGTTTATCGTCCGTTTGTCGTGTCCCGCCTCGCTGAGATACACGCGCGACTTCCGGAGGCATTTTCTCCGTCAGTGGTCGGCAATCTGCTGGTAGACGTGGCGAACTCCGACGGTTCCCGATTGCGCTGGTCTGCCGATCCGGTGGCGGAACGAGTACTTGCGACGATGTTTGCCCATAGCGACGCCGAGCGCGATGAATTCCTGCGGAATGTGGGCGGCAGTGACTGGTGGAGCGACGGTGAGCTTCAGCCGCCCGAACCGAAATAAGAACAGGATGACAAACATGATCAAGCTTGCACATGTGTGTATAGAGACGACCGATCTTGGCGCAACTGAAGCCTTTTACTCGGCAATCGGCCTGACTCGCCGCTTTGACTTCAACAATCGGCAAGGGGACCTCGTCGCGTTCTACCTGGCATTCGATGACAACACGTTCATCGAGGTAATCCGGAACAATACGCCCAAACCGGATGGCATCGTCCGGCATTTCTGTATCGAAGTCGACGACCTCGACGCGATGCACGCCAGACTCAAGAAAGCAGGCATCGAGGTTTCGGAAAAGAAACTCGGCATCGACAATACCTTGATGATTAGTTGTCACGATCCGAATGGCATTTTCATCGAACTGCAACAATACACCGACGCCAGCTTGCAGCTGGCCGGCGGTGTTTGCGAAGTTGACTATACGCCGTGATCGGAGCGCGAAGCGCTTCCTAAGTCGACGTCAGATCATACCGTCGGCCAGGGCTTACGTTGCCTTCCCGCCGCCGATGTCTGCTTTCTGCCTGATTTGCGCCAGCGATAAAAAAACCAGGGCAGGCCGAGTACAAACAGTATTGCCGAGGGGCTGACGAAGAACCGCTTGAGGAACTCGACGACGTCCTCCGGCGATACATAAACGCTGGATTTCATCGTCGAGTTGGCATCGCTTTTGATGAGCAGCAAATTTCCTTCTCGCGCGACTTTGCCAAATTGAAAATCAATTTGTGCGAGTTTGCTATTGACCCTCATGCCCTGACCCTCAGTCGTCCGACTTGCGCAGTCGGCCCGTGTCCTGGGCGAACTTGATGCGGCGCTCGAGAATACCGGACATTTCTTCGACACTCTTGCCCGCCGGCGGCATGAATTGACCACGCTTGTACAACTGATCGAGTACCTGTTTTGCCGGTCCGAGTTTGTCCGCCAGCGTACGAGGCGGTTTTCCGGACGGAAACTGGTTGGGCGGGTAAATCGGGTTGTTGTAAATTTCCTGGAACGCTTCGGTACGCACATCGATCCAGGTGTTGTGATTTGCACGTGAGCGGTGTTCGCGCAGTGCTTCGATATCGATCGTAGCCCCGATAACCTGCTCAACCGGGTACGGCGCTTCGCGGACCATCATACCGGTGTAATCAATAATGAACGAATTGCCCGGGCAAAATGCTTTCGGATAGTAGTCGTAGTTGACGCTGCCCCAATTGGATCCGAGTAAGTAGCACATATTGTCGTGTGCGCGGGTTTTTCGTGTGAAGCGCCAGAAATCCCACGGATCCGAGACACCTTCGACCTCCTGCAGGGCAACAGGGTGACATATAACCTCGCAACCGTTATAGCCGAGGGCTCGCGACACTTCGGGCGTGCAACCATCGTGACAGGTCATTGTGCCCAGCTTGCCAATTTCGGTATCGATCACTGGAAACAGTGTCTCGATACTGGCGCCGATCTTTTCCTTGTATTCGTCGAATATATCGTGCGGGCTCGTGCCCAATCCGATTGAGGCGGGTATATGCCATTTGTGGTACTTGAGCACCACATCGCCGCTTGGCCCGATAATAAATGCCGAGTTGAACCAGCGGTCCGGAAATTCTTTGAGCTTTTCGATTACACCGCCGCCGGCAATGTACAAGCCATACTCCTGGGCTTTCTTGCTGAGCGCATCCATCTCGGGGCCCGGTATCGTGATCGCCTTTTTCATGAAGCCCTCGATACCGTGCTCGCCTTTACCGGGCGTGGTTACGCCCTGCATGAAATATTCAGGCAGGACCACGAGTTTAACGGGGATTTCCCAGAAATAGCCGACACCGAAATCGATCATTTTCAATACGCGATCGAGATTCTTTTTAATGCCTTCACGATCGTCCGCGACAGTAACTTCTGGCTGTACTACCAGCCCTGTGTACTTTTCAATTGCTTTGCCCATGATTCACCTTCAATGTTTGCTTGGGTTCGACCGGCGGTTAAGCGTAACCGCTGTCAGGTTCTCTAAGTCCAAAATCTTCGAGAATGGTGTTTGCTGTGTTCGTGCCCATTGCACAGATGCCGCCACCCGGATGGCAGGATGGCCCGGTCATATACAAGTCCACGACCGGTGAGCGGTATTCCGCGAATCCCGGCAATGGGCGGAAGCAGCCGATTTGCGACAGGATGCGTTCGCCACCGGTCGTCGTGCCGTTGACGAACGACCAGTTCGAACGCTCAAGGTTGGGCCCCGTGTCGATGAACTCGGCGATGATATTGTCGTCGCTCATGTTGCTCGTATGACGGCGCAGGTTTCTCAGCAGGACGTCACGCACATAATCTGGTCCGATTTGTTCCCAATCATCGCCATTGGCCAGTTCAGTAGGCACGAACGTATCGAAAATTAACGTGTGTTTGCCTTCCGGCGCGCGCGTTGGATCCATCTTCGTCCAGCAGGCTGACCACAGAAACGGATCCGAAGGCGGTACTTTCGCCGCGATCTCATTGTATTGTTTGTCGATGTCCGCGACGGTTCCGAAGATTCGTTGAAACGGCGTCGCGGTCATGTCCGGGCCATTATTGAATATTGGTGCTTCGTGCATCGCATAATGTGCCCGTGCGATCGTGACGTTACCAAACGAGAAATGCCGGATGATGTCCCGAATGCGGTGATCGACCTCGCTTTCATCCATGCAGCGCAGGAACGTCTGTTGCGGATCCAGCGCCGTGACTACGGCTCGTCTCGCCCGGATCTCGGTACCGTCCGCGAGGCGCAGGCCCTTGCACTCGTTGTTGCGAATCGTGAATTTATCGACCGTGGCGCCTGTCATGACCTTGCCGCCGTTGTCATCGATATAACGCTGCATCGCGACCGACAACATGCCGCTACCACCTTCGGGAATTGCCTGGCCGTAGTAATGGATGCTGGGAATCATGACGTAGAAGCCTTGCGCGGTCGCTTCCTGGTCCGGCAGAGTTTGCGGCGCAGTCGCCCAGCCGAGAATGAAGGCGCGAACATGCGGGTTTTCGAAGTTCTTGTAGGTGAACGCGCGCGAACTCAGCTGGTAGTCGCGTAGTCGCCGCAATCCTTCGCTGTTGTTCTCGAGCGCTTGATACATGTTGCTCGGAGGCGCCGGCGGCGAGAACATGCCCTTGACCACTCCGGCCTCGATTTCCGCGAATTCATCGTAGATTTCTTTGTAACGAATAGCGTCTTTCTTGGAGTATTCGGCAATCGTGTCGCAGGTTTTCTCGACATCCTTGTAAACGATGATGCCCTGGCCTTCGAGGTTCGGATGCCCGGTGATGTGGTCTTCGGACCAGATGTACTTGAGCCCGTATTTCTCTAGTTCAGGTTGCAGCTCGTTTTTGAATGCGGGGTTGATGTGAATCCAGACGTGAGACGAGCCGTAGAGGTCGTGCTTGAACCCGGGATCGGTTACTTCGCGCGTCAGTACGCCACCGCCGACCCAGTCGTTGCGCTCGACGACGAGCGTGCTGACGCCATGCTTGACCAGGAGCGCTGCACAGGCAAGCGCATTGTGGCCACCACCCGCAATAACGACATCGTAATCCGGCTCGGTCATATTTTCTCAGCTACCAGTTCCACATAGTTCCGTCGACCAGTCGATTGACCGGCAGGTAGGCGCGCTTGTACGGGTATTTTGCAGCCAGGGATTCGTCGATATCGACGCCGTGCCCTGGTGTTTCTCCCGCATACAGGTAGCCATTAGAAAAACGGTAGTCGTGGGGAAATACGGCATCGGTTTCCTCGGTGTGACGCATGTATTCCTGGATGCCGAAGTTTGGTACCCAGGTATCGAAATGGAGTGCGGCGCCCATCGTGACCGGGGACAAGTCGGTTGCACCGTGGCAGCCCGTACGTACGTGGTACATCGCCGCGAAGTCGGCGATCCGGCGCAGGTGCGTGATACCGCCGGCATGCACGACCGTGGCACGGATATAGTCGATCAGCTGTTCCTGGATCAAGTCCTTGCAATCCCAGATTGAGTTGAACACTTCGCCGACGGCGATCGGCGTAACAGTATGTGAGCGGAACAGCCGGAAACCTTCCTGGTTCTCGGCCGGGATGGCATCCTCAAGCCAAAACAGGTGAAATTCTTCAAGCGACTTACCGAGCCGGCCGGCCTCGATCGGGGTGAGCCGATGATGAACGTCATGTAACAGGTGCAGATCAGCGCCAAATTGCTCGCGCAGCTTCGTAAACAACTCAGGTACGTGGCGCAAGTATTTTTCGGTGGACCAGGTGTTCTCGGACGGAAGGTCGCCGTCAGCTGGCTCGTAATACATTTTGTCACCCGACACGCCATAGGTGCTGTCGAGACCGGGTATGCCACATTGCGCCCGTACCGCCTTGTAGCCCAGTTCCGTGTAGCGCGCGACCTCGGCGCAGGTCTCGGCAATATCGGCACCGTTGGCATGGCCATAGACCATGACGCCGTCCCGGGAACGTCCGCCCAGCAACTGGTACAGGGGCAGCCCCGCAACCTTTGCCTTGATGTCCCACAACGCTGTGTCGATTGCAGCTATGGCCGTCATTGTCACGGGGCCCCGGCGCCAGTAAGCCCCTCGATAGAAAAACTGCCAGATATCTTCGATCCGCTGGGGGTCACGGCCGATCAGGCAGGGCGCCAGGTGGTCCTCGAGGTAGCTCGCGACCGCCAGTTCACGCCCGTTGAGGGTCGCGTCGCCAACGCCATACACGCCCTCGTCTGTGACAATCTTGACGGTGACAAAATTGCGGCCTGGGCAGGTAACAATTACTTTGACGCTCTTGATCTTCATTGATGTTCGCTTGTTTTGTCCGCTGGTAACCTGAGGGTGCTCGCCTGATACGCTTCTGAACCCAATAAGTTTACAACTAAACCAATTAAAAAGCTATCTTTTGGGACCTTGCAGCCCGGCTATTCCTCACAATCGACCGGTCGGCTTGAATAAGTTTGAAAATTTAGTTTATACTTAAACAAATTTGCCGCCAGGCTACTTGCGTTAATTCAAGTGCACTAAAAAGGTCCACGATGCCAACACGCCCCCAGAAGCGGTCGGGCACGGCTGCAGAACCCGCCGTCGCTCCCATCCCGCTGGCGCAACTGAGCGCCATATCACCCTACCAGCAGGGCCAGAGCACGATCGAAGGTCGCGATGCGGTCATCAAGCTGTCGAGCAATGAGGGCTGTTTCGGTCCGAGTCCGGCCGCCGTGCTTGCCTACCAGCGCGTCGCCAGCGAGTTGCATCGTTATTCGGATGGATCGCAGACCAGGTTGCGCGAGGCGATTGCCAAAGTGCACGACCTGGATGCGGCTAGAATTATCTGCGGAAATGGATCTGAAGAGCTGATCGGATTGCTGACCCGGTGTTTCCTCGGTGAGAATGATGAACTGGTGCTGTCCGAAAATCACTTCGTTATGTGTTCAATCTACGGAAAAGCGCAGGGCGCCCTAATTCGGCTCGCAGCGGAAGAAAATTTTACGACCAGCGTCGATGAGATGCTGAAACTGGTGACACCCAAAACGCGAATGATAGCTGTTGCAAATCCGAACAACCCGACAGGAACCTATTTGCCAATCGCGGAGATCGAGCGCCTGGTCGAGGCCGTACCGAAACATGTGCTTGTCCTGCTTGATGGCGCGTACGCTGAATATGTTGAAGAACTCGACTACGATGCCGGGCTACGCTGGGCACGTACGGCACCAAATGTCGTGATGACGAGAACATTTTCGAAAATGTACGGACTTGCAGGCTTGCGTATAGGTTGGGCCTACGGCCCGGCCGCTATCATCGAGATTCTTAATCGTGTGCGGACGCCGTTCAATACCAGTGTGCCCGCGCTTGCCGCCGCGGAGGCAGCGATTCAGGACTTCGATCACGTCAAGAGAGTCACGGCGCATAACAGCCGCTGGCAGAATGTGCTGCAAAATGAACTCGGTGCGCTGGGCATTCACGTAGTCCCGAGCGTGGCCAACTTTTACCTCATGCATTTCGAAAATATTCCCGGCAAATCTGCCGGGCAGGCAGGCGACTATCTGAGATCCCGCGGTATTATTCCGCGGCCGGCGGGCGATGATCGCTGCTTGCGGTTGACAGTCGGCAATGATGAAGAAAATCAGGCGGTCGTCGACGCCCTGAGGGACTATGTCCGTAGCTAACGAGTTTCTTGCTGTATTTATCGATGGCGTGCCAGGGCGAGGGCACTCCGATGCGCCGCTGGAGAATCGGAATCCTTCGACTGGCGAGGTAATTGGCCACTTTTACCCGGCAAACGAAGCGGATGTTGACCAGGCCGTGTTAGCCGCACATGCGGCTTTCGAAGATCGTCGCTGGCGCGCCTTGTCACCGGCGCACAGGAGCCGTGCCATGCATCGGCTTGCCGATCTTATCGAAGAGCACGGCGATGAACTTGCGGCGCTCGAGATGCAGGAGGCGGGCAAGCTCAAAGCAGCCGCACGTCAGGGCGAGGTGCCTTTTGCGGCCGAATGTTTTCGTTATCACGCGGGCTGGTGCTCCAAGCTGGAAGGTCGGACCACGCCGATGACAATGGCGGCTCAGGGGGAGTTTCATACCTATACGGTTCACGATGCGATTGGTGTGGCAGGGCTCATCACGCCGTACAATGGCGCACTGGTACAGGCGTCCTGGAAGCTCGCTCCGGCACTGGCGGCCGGATGCACTGTCGTGATCAAGCCGGATGAAAAAACGCCGATGTCGACCCTGCGGCTTGCTGAGTTGGCGGTTGCCGCTGGAATCCCGCCCGGCGTTGTAAATGTTGTAGTGGGGTCAGGCCAAAGCGCTGGTGCTGCCCTCGTGCGGCATCCCCTGGTGCGCAAGATCTCGTTTACCGGTTCCACGAAGACAGGTAAGGAAATCGGCCGGACCGCGATGGACGATCTCAAGAAAGTAACCCTGGAACTCGGCGGCAAGTCACCGATTATTGTCCTTGATGATGCCGATCTCGATGCCGCGATACACGGCGTGGCCGATGCGATATTTTCCAATGCTGGCCAGGTTTGTGTCGCCGGATCACGACTCTATGCCGAATCGCGTATCTACGACGAACTGGTTGCGGGGGTCGCGGAATTGTCGCGTCAACTCAAAGTAGGCCGAGCAGATGATGGCGATACAGATGTCGGTCCACTGATTTCCGAACGACATCGCGACAATGTTCTTGCAGCGATCACGGGCGGCGAGTTCGATGGTGCAAAAATCCTGACGGGCGGCAAACGTATCGACCTGGACGGCGGCTACTTTGTTGAGCCGACAGTAATCGTTGATGCCGATTCGACGATGTCCGTGCTCCGCGAGGAGATTTTTGGCCCTGTACTGGTGGCGACCAAGGCAAACGACATGCAACAATGCGTTCGCGAAAGTAATAATTCTCGCTATGGGCTGGCGGCGAGCATCTGGACACGCGATATCGCCAAGGCTCACCGACTCGCGAACGAAGTTCAGGCTGGTATCGTTTGGGTGAATTGCCATGGAATTCCGGACATGGCTGTACCGTTCGGCGGTTACAAACAGTCTGGCTGGGGCCGCGAAAACGGGCTCGAGGGTTTGCTCGCCTATACCGAGTTGAAGTCGGTTATCTGTAAGCTTTAAACCTGGATTCAGGGGAGCATTTTCACAACATGGCCGACCAAAACCTCTATCAGACGGTGCTGCAGTCTCTGCCCGACAATTCTCATCAACAGATCGCCTGGCTCGAGCTGGTACAGTGTTTTTCGAGTATCGAAAGGGTGTTGATGCGGCAGTTTGCGCAGGTATATAACTCCAGCCTGCCGCGCTACGACGTACTGACCGCACTGGCGTTAAATCGAAAAGGTCTCACCATGGGGGACCTGGCAGAACTGCTGGATGTGACCAAGGGCAATATTACGGGCGTCGTACGCCGGCTGAAGCATGACCAGTTAGTACTAAAAAACACCTCGAAGCAGGACCGGCGCGTGCAATCGGTGAAAATATCCGCGAGCGGAATGCGCTTGTGGAAAAAAATGCATGCGGAATACGATCGTTTGATATCGGAATTAATGGCAGGCCAGAGCGAAGAGCAGACGCAGGAACTTGTCAGTGGCCTCAAGCGAACCCGGCGACTGGTTGAGAAAAACGCCGTATTGTTCAAATCCTGATCGAACTACAGTGACGTTTTGGTTCCGCCGTGATATTTTATACTTAAAATATTAATCCGGTTACGAAGATACTGTAACGGATAAACTGTACATGAGGTTTGTAGCAATGGCAGAACGCTCATTTAAACAGGAAGTCGAGAAGCTTCGCCTGGGTGACGGCGAGATCTTCGCGGGCGAGGGCATACTGGCAGTGACCAAGGCGCTGCTGGAATGCGGAGTGTCTTATGTCGGTGGCTACCAGGGATCGCCGATATCGCACCTGATGGACGTCCTTTCCGACGCCGAGGAGATCCTCAGAGAACTCGGCGTACATTTCGAATCCAGCGCCAGCGAAGCGGCCGCGGCCGCGATGGCTGCGGCTTCGGTCAACTATCCGCTGCGCGGCGCGGTAACCTGGAAGTCGACAGTCGGCACCAACGTCGCCAGTGATGCACTGGCGAACCTGGCGTCGGGCGGGGTGAAAGGCGGCGTGGTCGTTATCGTCGGCGAAGACTACGGCGAAGGTTCCAGCATCATGCAGGAACGCACGCACGCGTTTGCCATGAAAAGTCAGATGTGGCTGATCGATCCGGCGCCCAATACCGAGGATATCGTGCGCGCTGTTGCGAACGCTTTCGAATTGTCCGAAGCCAGCAATACACCGGTCTTTTTACAACTCAGGATACGTTCCTGCCACGTACACGGGCGATTTACGGCGAAAGACAACCGGGTGCCGTCGCCCACACTGGCCGATGCGCTTGCCAACCCGGTACGTGACATTGACAGGATCGTATTGCCACCGGCCTCGTTCCTGCACGAGCAGGAAAAGGTCAACGAACGCTGGCCCGCGGCGGTCAGGTTCATCCGCGAGCACAAGCTCAATCGCAGGATCGAAGGTCGGCGCTCCGATATCGGCATCATCTGCCAGGGTGGCTTGCTGAATTCATTGCTTCGTACCATGGAACGCCTTGGCCTTGCTGACAGTTTTGGTAACAGCCAACTCCCGATCTATGTTTTGAATGTTGCCTATCCCCTCGTCGATGATGAAATCCTCGACTTTTGCCGGGACAAAGCGAGCGTCCTGTTGGTTGAGGAAGGGCAGCCCAACTATATCGAGCAGTCGATAAACACGGTGTTACGCCATGGTGATTGCCAGGCCGCGATAATTGGTAAAGGCATTTTGCCAGTGGCCGGCGAGTACACGAGTACCGTCCTGCGCGCGGGACTGGTCGCCTACCTGGCGGGGGCCGATCCTGCCTGGGTGGCGCCCGATGACCCCTTGTTGCAGGTCAAACAGGCAATGGAAGTCATCGCCGATTCCGTACCGGCGCGGCCGCCAGGCCTCTGCACGGGTTGTCCGGAACGGCCTGTATTCGCTTCCCTGAAACTCATGCAGCAGGAACTGGGCGATTTTCATATCAGCGGCGACATCGGTTGCCACCTGTTCTCGATATTGCCGCCGTTCAACCTCGGCAATACCACGATGGGTTACGGGCTGGGTGCCGCAGGTGCCTCGGCATTTAATGTGTCCAGCGAGAAACCCGCAATTTCGCTCATGGGCGACGGCGGTTTCTGGCATAACGGTCTGACCAGCGGTATCGGCAATGCCGTATTCAACAAGAACGATGGCCTGACGATAGTGATCGACAATAACTATGCGGCGGCAACCGGCGGTCAGGACCTGTTGTCGAGTAAGGGCGAAAACCCGGTGCGAAGCACGCAGCACAAGATTGAGAAAGCCGCGCGTGGCGTCGGTGTGAAATGGGCGAAAACGGTCAAGACCTACGATATTGCCGCGATGCGCAGCGCCTTGAAAGAAGCGGTCAATGGTAAAGGCAATGGTCCGAAAGTACTGGTTGCACAATCCGAATGCATGCTCAACCGCCAGCGTCGTGAAAAACCTCAATTCGTGAAAGCCGTACACGACGGAAAACGAATGGAGCAGGACCGTTTCGGCGTCGATGCAGATACGTGCACGGGCGATCATGCCTGCATACGCCTGAGCGGCTGCCCGTCGCTGACGATCAAGGCGAATCCGGATCCTTTAAAGAAACAACCTGTATCGTTCGTCGACAACAGCTGTGTCGGTTGCGGCAATTGTGGCGAAGTCGCGCATGAAGCCGTGCTTTGCCCGTCGTTTTACAAAGGCACGGTGGTGCACAATCCTGGCGCGCTCGACCGCGCATTATGGCGTTTGCGCAGCGGGTTCATTGGCTGGCTTCAAGAGCGCGCGGCACGCGGGCGCATGCGGGCAGCCTGATATGTGGGACCGGCCGCTTTCGGTCGCAATGCTTGCCCTGGGCGGGCAGGGTGGTGGCGTATTGACGAAATGGCTGGTTGATATTGCCGAGCACCAGGGATTTCTCGCGCAGTCAACCTATGTTGCCGGTGTGGCCCAACGGACCGGTGCCACGGTTTATTGCGTCGAAATGTTTCCGCAAGCGGAGGCCGAAAAGCATGGCAACCCGGTATTCACGCCTTACCCGGTGCCGGGCGACATTGATCTCGTGATTACCGGCGAGTTTGCAGAAACCGGCCGGGCAATATTGAAAGGTTTTGTGACACCGAATGCAACGACACTCATTGCAAGCAGCCATCGCGTGTATTCGATCGATGAAAAAAGCGCGCTCGGTGATGGCAGGCTCGACCAGTCGACGGTTCTACGGGTGGCGCGTGAGGTATCGAAGGAACTGATTTGCTTCGACATGGAGCAGGCCGCCGAGGATGCCGGGAGCATAATCAGCGCCGTGATGCTGGGTGCGATCGCCGCCAGTCGTGCGTTGCCGTTCGAACGCTCTGATTTCGAGGATGCCATTCGCCGCGGCGCAAAGGCCGTGTCGCGCAACCTGGCGGGATTCGACGCCGGTTACAGGCTGGCAACAGCCGCCCCTGCAGTCTCCGGTGGCGCTCAGGCGGCCGAGATGCCGCACGCCGAAGGCGCCGTCGGTGAAGCCTTGCTAAGGCGGACGGCGAAGCTGCCACAACCTGCGAGAATCAGTGCCGGGCACGGCGCGTTGCGTGCGCTCGACTACCAGGACGAGGCCTATGCGTACCTGTACCTCGATCGCGTTGAGCTATGTGCGGCAGCGGACAATGCGACGCAAAACCATGAACTCACTGAAGTGTTTGCGCGTAACCTTGCATTGCAAATGTGTTACGAAGATACGCTTCGTGTGGCGGATTTGAAGACCCGTGCCAGCCGCTTTGCGCGCGTGCGCGAACATCTCGGCGTCGCCGACGACCAGCCCGCTTATATCGTCGAATATTTTCATCCGCGCTATGAAGAAGTATGTGACACGATGCCCGCGGCGATCGGCAGGAAGATGGCCGAGTCGGCAAGGCTTCGGCGCTGGCTGGCGCCACTGTTCCGGAAAGGCCGCAATGTAACGACGAACAAAATCGGCGGCTACCTGCTGCTTTCAGTACTGTCAGGTTTCCGACGCTGGCGCCGGTCAACCTATCGTTTCGCCCTGCAGCAGGAATTCATCACGTCCTGGATCGAGCAAGTAATCGCGGCAGCGCGGGATGACTACCGGTTTGCAGTAGCGCTGTGCGACTGCATGGATATCGTCAGGGGTTATGGCGATACCTACGAACGGGGCCGGACCCGCTTCGAGACGGCGACCAGGCTGGCCCGGGCTTCGGAGGTCGGCAACCGGGCGGATATACTGCGCCGCCTGCACAAGGCGGCGCTGGCCGATGAGGATGGCAATCGTTTCCACGAATTGCAGTCCGAACTGGAGGCAGAAATCGAGGCGGAATCGGTGGCGGTATGAAGCAAGACAAATCGCATGGCCGCATGGCCGACCAGAATGTTGTTGTAACCGGCGGCGGCAGCGGGATCGGCGCGGCCATCACGACCTCGTTCCGGCAACAGGGTGCGCGCGTTACGATTATCGGGCGTAACAAAGCGCGGCTTGCTGAATTTGCCGCTGCGGAAAAAACGGACTACGAAGTAGCCGACGTTACGGCTGAAGAGAGCGTCGATCGCGCATTCAGAAACATAGCGGCGCGGCAAGGTCCCGTAACGATACTCATCAATAATGCCGGTGCGGCGGAGGCAGCACCGTTTCATAAAACCGACGCGGCACTGTGGCACAAGATGATCGCGGTGAACCTCAATGGTGTATTTCACTGCAGCCGCGCGGTTATTCCGGGTATGTTGAAGAACAAGCGCGGCCGTATCGTTAATGTCGCGAGTACAGCAGCGCTGAAAGGCTATGCCTATGTCAGCGCTTATTGCGCCGCGAAGCACGGTGTTGTCGGTCTGACACGGGCAATGGCGCTCGAATATGCCACGAGGGGTATTACCGTGAATGCGGTTTGTCCGGGCTACACGGATACGGACATTGTTGCCAATACTATTGAAAACATCGTTGCCGCTACCGGGCGCAGCGCCGCCGAAGCGTTGGCTGAACTCGTTGGGACGAATCCGCAGGGGCGACTTATCGCACCTGCGGAAGTCGCCGACACCGTGCTGTGGCTTGCCGGGGACGAGTCCCGGGCGATTACCGGCCAGGCGATTGCCGTGGCCGGCGGTGAGATTATGTGAACGACACGCGTTGAGACTTGAAAATGAAAAATAAAGCCACTCATGTGCTGATAGATACGTCCGCGACGGGTGTCGCGGTGATAACGCTCAATCGACCGGAGCGCAAGAATCCGCTCACGTTCGAAATGTACGCCGAGCTGCGGGACACATTTCGCGCCTTCACAGACGACGACACGCTCAAAGCGGTCGTGATAACCGGCGCGGGCGGCAATTTCTGTTCGGGCGGTGACGTGCATGAAATCATCGGTCCGCTGACCGACATGAACATGAAAGACCTGCTGCGTTTTACGCGTATGACCGGCGATCTCGTCAAAGCGATTCGCGCCTGCCCGCAACCTGTGCTTAGCGCAATCGACGGCGTTTGTGCCGGCGCAGGCGCCGCGATCGCGATGGCCAGCGACCTGCGCTATGCAAGTCCGGCCGCGAAGACAGCGTTTCTATTCACCCGCGTCGGGCTGGCCGGCGCGGACATGGGTGCCTGCGCATTTTTGCCGCGCCTCATTGGCCAGGGCAGGGCATCGGAGTTGCTGTTTACAGGCCGTTCAATGTCAGCGGACGAAGGACTGGCGTGGGGTTTTTACAATGCACTGATCGAACCCGAAACGCTGCTGGCCGACACGGTCGTGCATGCCGAGCGCCTTGCGGCCGGCCCGAATTTCGCGCACGGCTTTACGAAAAACCAGTTGAACATGGAGTGGGACATGTCACTGGACACCGCGATAGAGGCCGAAGCGCAAGCGCAAGCGATTTGTATGCAGACCGGGGACTTCAAGCGTGCATTTGACGCTTTTGTTGCCAAACAGCGTCCGGAGTTCGAAGGTGACTGACGCGACTTTTCTGGACTGGCCGTTTTTCGATGAAAGCCACCGTGAGTTGCAGCGTGAGCTTGCAGGTTGGTGCGCCGGCTACACCTTTTCTCACGACGGGGATGTCGATGATCTCTGCCGCATGCTGGTCCGTGATCTCGGTGCCGCTGGCTGGCTGCGTGCCTGCGTCCCCGCTGCGGCTGGCGGATGTTCGGAAAAGCTGGACGTACGCAGTCTTGCGCTCTGTCGCGAAACGCTCGCCTATCATGCGGGTCTTGCCGACTTTTCCTTCGCCATGCAGGGCCTTGGCAGTGGCCCGATTTCCCTGTTCGGAACTGAGGACCAACAACGGGAGTACTTGCCGCCCGTGGCGGCGGGAAGCCGTATTGCCGCGTTTGCCTTGTCGGAGGCCGAAGCAGGCTCGGACGTCGCGGCGATAGCGACCACGGCGCAAGCCGACGGCAGTGAATTCGTATTGAATGGCGAGAAGACCTGGATTTCCAATGGCGGCATCGCCGATTTCTATTGTGTCTTCGCACGCACGGGCGAGGCGCCCGGCGCGCGCGGACTCAGCGCCTTTATTGTCGATGCGGACACCCCCGGCTTCTCGGTCACAGAGCGCATACATACGATCGCGCCGCATCCACTCGGCCGACTGCGCTTCGCGAACTGCCGTGTGCCAGCGAGTAAAAGGATTGGCGCTGGCGGTGACGGCTTCAAAGTAGCGATGGCGACGCTGGACGTGTTTCGTACCACGGTTGGCGCCGCGGCACTCGGATTCGCACGCCGTGCGCTCGACGAGGCCGTACGGCACAGCAGCGAGCGACAGCTGTTTGGTGCGCCACTGAGTGCTTTGCAAATGACCGAGGCCAGCATCGCCGAGATGGCGCTCGACGTCGATGCGAGTGCACTGCTGGTGTATCGGTCGGCATGGGCGAAAGACTGCTACCAGTCGCGCGTTACACGCGAGGCTGCAATGGCGAAACTGTACGCGACCGAAGCGGCGCAGCGCGTGATTGACAGGGCAGTACAGCTTTTCGGCGGCAACGGAGTAGTCAGTGGCCATATTGCAGAGACCCTGTACCGTGAAATTCGGGCGCTCAGAATTTACGAAGGCGCAAGCGAAGTGCAAAAAGTCATTATCGCCCGTCAAACCTACAGTGGGAGATCACAATGAAGGCACTGAATCCTGCAGCCTGGCCAAGGCCCAAAGGATATTCGAACGGCATTGAAGCCCAGGGTCGAATGGTGTTTGTTGCCGGCATGATCGGCTGGGACGTCGAAGGGCGGTTCGAGACCGGGCTCGTGGCACAATTCAGAAAGACGCTGGAAAACACGCTCGCCGTGCTTGCCGAGGCCGGAGCAGGCCCCGCGAATATCGTACGCATGACCTGGTTCATCAAGGATTTACAGGACTACCGGGAAAACCTGGGGGCAATAGGCGCTGCGTACCGGGAAGTCCTGGGCAAAAGTTTTCCTGCCATGGCCGTAGTCGGTATCAACGACCTGGTCGAAACCGAGGCGCTGATCGAGATTGAAACGACAGCCGTAGTTGAAGCTTCTGAATAGATCTCGCGTTTTTGGCTACGCCAATTTGCGGCCTGCTGCCGCAAGCGACAAGCGCGCCTTGCGCAACAGGGATTGCATTTGACGCATATCATCGCGACTCAGGCCCCGCAACATTTCCGTGACCCATTCCTCGTGTTGCTGGGCCATGCGGTTGAACTCTTTCGAGCCTTGCCTGGTCAGTGCAATATGTTGTATGCGCCGGTCATGCTCGGGCCGCCGGCGTTCAACCAGGTCCATCTTGACCAGCCTGTCGATGACGCCTGTGATGTTGCCGTTGGAGACCATGAGTTCGTTCGAGAGCTCGGACATGGTCAGCGGACTGTCGGCATGCTCAAGTTCCGAGAGAACATCAAATTGTGGCAGCGTGACCTGGAAATTCTCGCGAAAAAGAGAGCGAAGTCGCTGCTCGATCCGGGTTTCACAGGCCAGTATCCCAAGCCAGGTTCGTAACGAGTCTTTTTTGCGGGAATCAGCAGCCGTTTTCGTCGCCATAGGGTATCTTCGCTGTACGCGGATCGGGAGCATAGCACCTGCTGTCGTATTCATACAGATTAAAAGAACGCAACATAGATATTTTGTATATAAAGTAAATTTATCCTATACTGATCATGTACTTTGAGCTACCGGGAGGCCAGGATGCAAGCAGACTCGAAAGCCGAGGCGCCATGCTCCCGGCGTGGTGCCAACGCGGCGGTATCCCAGCGAGTCCGGTTCTCGCACGTCGATGCGGCCGGCATCGTTTTTTACCCGCGTTACGTAGAGATGATCGTCAATGCCTATCCGGAAATAGGCCAGGGACTTTCGGGCCGACGCTTGCAATTCGAGTTTCGGAACCCCGCGAAACTTGGTGAATCCCTGAGCTTGCAGCCAGCGCAGAATGACGATGAGTTCGCCATACGCGCAAGTGCCCGTGACGAAACTATTTTCGAGTTCCAGTTTGGGTACGCTGAGCACGACCAACCGGCAGCCATGCAAGCTGCCGATGTGGCCGGGTCATACTCGGTTCACGGCACGGTAGGGTCCTGGATGGCCGGTCCGGGTGGACAAATGCATTTGTCCCGATACTACGAATTACTCAGCGATACCGTGGAGGACTGGTTTACCGATGAGCTTGAATGTTCCTTCGCCGACCTACGGGCACAGCAGGGTGTGGGCGTGCCTACCGTCAAGCTGGACAGCGTGATTTTCGGCCTGCCTGGTGACGGCTCGAGTTTCAAGATGAACCTGGGGCTCATGCGCATCGGGAATCGGTCGATCACGCTCGAACACCGGCTCATATCAGGTGCGGAGTTACTGATCAGGACACAACAGGTATTGGTCCTGGTTGCACACCACGAGGCGGCAATCAGTAGTATTCCGATACCAGTCGAGCTAAAGGAAAAGCTGCGCGTCTTCTACGGGGCGGTTCTCTAACATGTGGCGACCTGCAGAACGTATCAAGTACCGGCCAGATCCCGGCGACTGGCCGCAGCCGGAAGACGCGGCGAAATCCCGTTTGTTCAGCCCGGTCGACGTGGGTCCGATTACGCTCCGGCAGCGAACCTGGGTCCCGGCCATGGTGCCCTGGCGCGCCACCGAAGACGGGAACGTGACCGACGAATTGCTTGCGTGGTATCGCCGTTTTGCCGAAGGGAGGCCCGGCGCAATTGTCGTCGAGGCGACGGGTATCCGGGACGTGCCGAGCGGCCCGTTGCTACGCATTGGCCATGATCGCTTTATCCCGGGTCTGGCCGAACTGGTTCGCGTGGTTCACGAGGCCAGCGCCGGAGAAACGCGCTTGTTCATTCAACTTATCGACTTCCTGCGCATCAATCGGCGGCCGACGGCGGAAAAATTCTTTCAGCAGTACCTCGTCATTACCGACGATCATCGCGAAAAGCTCGGTGCAACATTGAGCGACAATGAGATCAGGACGCGGCTCATGGCTGAAGATGACGAGGCGCTGCGTGAACTGTTGAGTACGCGAGAGTTTTCGGACTACGCAACCGGCTACCGCGAACGCGTGGATGATATGCATCTGCCACACATCCGTGACTTGCCACAAAGCCTGCCGCCCCTTTTTGCCGGGGCCGCGCACCGTGCCCGCGAAGCCGGCTTTGACGGCGTCGAGTTGCACTATGCCCATGCCTACACGATGGCCTCGTTCATATCGGCGCGCAATTGCCGCGATGACGGGTATGGCGGCAGTGTGGAGAATCG
>DDIS01000011.1:0-325 GCA_002338615.1 Proteobacteria bacterium UBA1844
AAAGTGGAAAAAAGTGGGAGGAGATGGGCGTTCAGCCCCCGCGTCGCGCCAGAAGAGCGATTAAGGGCCGTCCAAATCACCGTGTTTCGAGGGGCTACCAAAGTTTCGCTGGACGCCAAAGGGCGCATGGCCATACCGACCCGGTATCGGGATCGGCTGTCCGCTCGTTGTGATGGCCAGATCATCGTGACCGTGGACCGGGACCATTGCCTCCTCGTGTATCCGCTACCGGATTGGGAAGAACTCGAGCGCAAGCTCGTGCGCCTTCCCAGCATGAACAAATCTGCGCGTCGCATCGTCCGGATTATGGTCGGTTATGCGACCG
>DDIS01000011.1:423-561 GCA_002338615.1 Proteobacteria bacterium UBA1844
TCGGTTATGCGACCGAGGTCGAACTTGACGCGAACGGTCGCATCCTGGTGTCGCGCGAATTGCGGGATTTCGCAGGCCTCGAGAAGAACGGGATGTTGATCGGTCAGGGCAACAAATTTGAATTATGGGACGAAGCAA
>DDIS01000011.1:657-1877 GCA_002338615.1 Proteobacteria bacterium UBA1844
TTTGAATTATGGGACGAAGCAAGCTGGAACGAGAAACGGGACGAGTGGCTCAGCGAGGATGAAGGCGGCGAAATGCCGGCAGACCTCGAATCCATTTCTTTCTAGGACACTAACAAGCGATGAGTAGCAACGCACATGTGCCGGTGCTGCTCGGGCCAGTTCTTCACGGACTGCGGATTAACAAAGACGGTATTTACGTCGACGGGACTTTTGGTCGCGGTGGTCATGCTAGAGAAATCATGGCGCGACTGGGCAGCAACGGGCGGCTGATCGCAATTGATCGTGATCCCGCAGCGATTGCGGCGGCACCGATGGAGCTGACAAGTGACTCCCGTTTTGAATTGATCAGAGGCGAAATTGCAAAACTCGAACATTACATGGATGAACGGCAAATCCGCGGCCGGGTGGACGGACTATTGCTCGATCTCGGTGTCTCGTCGCCACAACTGGATGAGGCTGAGCGAGGCTTCAGTTTCCAGCGCGATGGACCACTCGATATGCGCATGGACCCGGAGCAAGGTGCCAGCGCGGCCGACTGGCTGGCAGACGTAGGAGAACCCGAGTTGCGGCAAACGCTTAAGAAGTATGGCGAAGAGACCATGGCAGCACGCATTGCACGAGCGATTGTCAACGCGCGGGCGAATACGCCAATTGTTCGAACCGGTCAGCTTGCAGCAGTGGTTGCGGCCGCGGTGCCGGCAAAGATGCGCGCACAACGCAAACACCCGGCAACGAAAACCTTCCAGGCGATCCGGATTGCAGTTAATGCTGAGCTCGAGCAACTCACCACGGCGCTCGAGCAGGCGCTGCGGGTGCTCGGAAAAGGCGGCCGCCTGTGCGTGATTTCCTTCCACTCACTCGAAGACCGGATCGTTAAGCGCTTCATGCGCGATCAATCCCGGGAGCCTGAGCAGTATCGCGGCATGCCCAATATTCCGGTCGAGTTCCTGCCACCGCTCAAAGTGATCGGCAAGGCGATCATGGCAAGCGATGCTGAAATTGCAGCGAACACTCGGTCGCGCAGTGCGCGTCTGCGCATCGCGGAACGATGCTGATGTTGCTTGGCAAAAAGCGCCCTCCGCTTGTGCTGGTATTCGTATTTGCGCTGGTCGTGGTCGTCGCCGCAATGGGCCGGATATACACGAAGCACGAATCGCGCAAGTTGTTCATCGAACTCGAGCAGCTTACGGATGAGCGAGACGAACTGAACATCGAATGGG
>DDIS01000011.1:1973-2436 GCA_002338615.1 Proteobacteria bacterium UBA1844
ACGAACTGAACATCGAATGGGGTCAATTGCAGATCGAACAGAGTACCTGGGCGACGCACGCGCGGATCGAACAGGTGGCAACGGACGAACTGAAGCTTTCACGTCCTCTGGCTACGGACATTTTCGTAATTGAGCAGCAATGACACGCGGCGCAGAAACAAAAACACATACTGCGGGACGTTTTGTTGGCAGAGTATCGCTGGTGCTCGTGTTTTTCTCACTGGTCGCGCTGTCGCTCGTTGCGCGTGCTGTGCATCTGCAAGTACTCGATAAGGATTTCCTGACGCAACAGGCCGATACGCGGCATTTGCGCACTGAAAAAATTGCGGCGCACCGGGGCACCATCACCGATCGCAATGGCGAGCCGCTCGCGATCAGTACCCCGGTTGACAGTATCTGGGCAAACCCCAAGGAACTGGCGCCGGCCGTGGATCGAGTGCCGCAGCTTGCCGAAGCGCTCGGA
>DDIS01000011.1:2532-3675 GCA_002338615.1 Proteobacteria bacterium UBA1844
GCTTGCCGAAGCGCTCGGACTGGACCCGGACTTACTTATCCGGCGCATAACGCGCAGCATGGACAAGGAATTTCTGTACTTGCGGCGACACCTGAATCCCGCGAAAGCGCGCGAGGTTCTGGCGCTCAATTTGCCAGGTGTCAACATGCAGCGCGAGTATCGCCGTTACTATCCGGCGGGCGAGGTTGCCGGTCACCTGGTCGGTTTTACCGACGTTGATGACAGCGGGCAGGAGGGTCTCGAGCTCGCGTTCAATCACTGGCTGGCGGGCGAGTCCGGCGCAAAACGCGTGCTCAAGGATCGGCTCGGTCGCTCTATCGAAAATGTGGAGAGTATCCGGCCTCCGCACCAGGGTAAGGATCTTCGCGCCAGCATCGACCTTCGGATCCAGTATCTTGCATACCGCACCTTGAAGTCGGCAATTCGCCAGTACGAAGCTATTTCCGGCTCGGTCGTGGTCCTCGATGTGAAGACGGGTGAAGTGCTCGCCATGGTGAACCAGCCGACCTACAACCCGAATGATCGTGCGCAATACAGTGCCGAGCGCTATCGCAATCGCGCTATCACTGACATCTTCGAGCCTGGCTCGAGCATCAAGCCGCTGATCGTTGCAGCCGCTCTTGAGAGCGGACAGTTTCAACCTGGCAGTATTGTCGACACCGCCCCCGGCTACGTGATGGTCGGGCCGAAGAAAATTGAAGACCATCACAATCTTGGCCGTATCAGTCTGACGACTATTCTGGCTCGTTCATCCAACGTCGGCGCCACCAAGCTCGCAATGGCTCTGCCCGCGGAGCAGCTTTGGAACACGATGACCCGACTCGGTTTCGGGGAACTGACGAGCAGCGGATTTCCGGGAGAGTCGGCCGGGCTCCTGACACATTACGATTTCTGGAAAGAAATCAACCAGGCAACACTGGGCTACGGCTACGGCATTTCGGTAACGCCGTTGCAACTGGCTCACGCCTACGCGGCGCTGGGGGATCACGGTCGCATGCACCCGATTTCGCTGGTTGCGCTCGAAAAAGGTGGCGAGAGCGAGCAGGTTATCGACGCGGATACGGCGGATACCGTCACGCACATGCTGGAAGAAGTGGTGCGTCCGGGAGGGACCGGGACCAAAGCAGCCGTTACAGGCTACCG
>DDIS01000011.1:3778-27388 GCA_002338615.1 Proteobacteria bacterium UBA1844
CCAGCCGTTACAGGCTACCGGATTGCGGGCAAAACCGGGACTGCCTGGAAGTCCGGGGTGGGTGGTTACTCAAAAGACAAGTATTTTTCGATATTTGCAGGGCTCGCACCGGCGAGCAGTCCGCGCCTGGCAGCCATCGTCGTTATCGACGAACCAAGCGGCAAACTCTATTACGGTAGTGATGTGGCAGCGCCGGTGTTCGCTGACGTCATGTCAGAATCATTGCGATTGCTCGCGATCCCGCCGGATGCTTTGCCGGCTCGCGATGCGGGTAGCGCCATGCAGGCGATCAGCGCCCGGGCAATCAGCCCGCAGGTAGCGGGGCAATGAGCATGGCGGCACTCGCACTTAATTACTGCGTAAGTCTGGATGAGCTGCTCAAAGGCATCGCCGTTGCGCCCGCACTCCGGGTCGATGATATCGCCTGCGATAGCCGGGCGGTTCGCGAGGGCACGCTGTTCATCGCAACGCAGGGCATGACACACCATGGCATGGATTTTCTGGCCGACGTAATTTCGAAAGGCGCTATTGCAGTTGTATTTGACAGTACAACAGCGGAGCCGCCGGCCGCTGATTGCGCTATTCCCTGCATTCCGGTGGCAGGCCTGGCCCGGGATGTTGGTGAAATAGCGAATCGCTTTTTTGACTACCCGTCCCGAACTTTAAAAGTCGTAGGTGTTACCGGGACGAACGGCAAATCTACAGTTGCATGGCTGCTCGCCGCATGCCTTGGCATGCTTGGCGCGCGCGCGGCGTACTCGGGTACCCTCGGCTACGGCACAGGCACGCTCAAAGTCGACACCGATATGACCTCGCCCGATGTCGTTCAGAACCATCGGCGTCTGGCGGAGTTTCGCGACCAGGGGGCCGAGTTTGCAGCCATAGAAGTATCGTCGCATGCACTCGATCAGGGCCGCATCAACGGTACCGAGTTCAGCGGCGCAATTTTTACCAACCTGAGCCGCGATCACCTCGACTACCACGGCGAGATGCGGAGCTACGGCGAGGCAAAAGCAAGACTGTTCTCGGCATTCCCGGTCAAACAGTCGGTCATCAATATCGATTCGGAATTTGGCAGGGAACTTGGCAGGCGTCATATAGACAACACGACGTTGGTATCGACGACCAGCGATTGCTCAGAGTTCGCAAGTGCTTTCGTATTCGCGCGTTCGATCCGTGCCAGCGAGCATGGCTCGATCGTTGCATTTGACAGCAGCTGGGGCAATGCTTCGTGCTCCCTGCCGTTGCCGGGCCGCTTCAATGTCGCGAACGCAGCCTGCGCGCTTGGCTACCTGCTGAACCAGGGATATGCGCTGGATGCCTGTTGCGCGGCACTTGCAAAGGTCACTGCGCCACCGGGGCGGATGCAGCGCGTCGCGGGATTTTCGGGCCCGGCCGTGTATGTCGACTACGCACACACACCGGACGCGCTTGAAGTCGCGCTGACGGCGCTGCGCGATCATTGCCGGGGCGAACTTTGGTGCGTATTTGGTTGCGGTGGTGATCGTGATGCGGGTAAGCGGCCGCTGATGGGCAACACCGCGGATCGGCTGGCGGATCATGTAATCCTTACCAACGACAATCCACGCAGTGAGCCGCCGGCGGCAATTATTGCTGACATTGCCGAGGGCGTCGAACAGCACGACGCCAAGAGAATTGAAGATCGGTCGAGCGCAATCGCTTGGGCGATCAGCAATGCCGCTGCTGATGACGTGATTCTGATTGCAGGTAAAGGCCACGAAAACTACCAGCTCATCGGCAGCGAGCGACGCGAGTTCTCCGATGTAAACACGGCCGCGCTGCGACTCGCCGCACGAGGGACCCGGGCATGATGGCAATGCTCTCCGCGGCCGCTGAATTCGTCAACGGAACCCTGCTTGGTACCGACCGATTGTTCGACGGCGTCTGCACGGATACGCGCTCGCTCAAAAGCGGCGAGCTGTTCGTTGCGCTCAAAGGGCCTAACTTTGATGGTGCAGACTATGTGCAGGCCGCCGCTTACAGCGGCGCGGCCGGTGCACTGGTTGCACAGAAGACCGGTGATGATCTGGCACAGATTACAGTCGACGACACGCGCCTCGCGCTTGGCAGGCTGGGTGCCGCCTGGCGGCGCCAGCATTCCGCGCTGGTGGTCGGCATCACCGGCAGCAATGGCAAGACGACGCTCAAGGAACTGACAGCCGCCTGCCTCAAAACAAGCGCGCAGACGCTTGCGACCGAGGGCAACCTGAATAACGACATAGGTATGCCGCTGATGATGACGCGCATCAACGAGTCACATCGTTACGTGGTGCTGGAAATGGGCGCTAATCACGCGGGCGAGATTGCGTATCTTGCAGCACTCGCGGAACCGGATGTCGTCGCCATTACCAACGCCGGCGCAGCGCACCTGGAGGGCTTCGGCTCGATCGAAGGGGTTGCCCATGCGAAGGGTGAAATTCTGGGTGGGGCGCATCGTCCGGGCGTTGCCGTGCTGAACGCTGACGATTCGTATTTTGACTTATGGAAAAAACTTGCGGGCGATTCCGATATCGTAAGTTTTGGCTTGGGTGAAAGCGCCGACGTATTTGCGAGTCACGTTAAATCGGATAGCGGCGGGTCGGGTTTTCAGCTGCATTTGCCGAGCGGCGCAGTTGACGTCCGGCTATCGCTGCCAGGCGGCCACAATGTTCGTAACGCCTGTGCTGCGGCGGCGATTGCGACGGCAATAGGAATCGCGCCCGAGCAAATTCAGGCGGGGCTTGAAAGTGTGCGTCCGGTGTCCGGTCGCTTGCAGCCGCTGGCCGGTCTGCACGGCTCAAGCCTGTTTGATGACAGCTACAACGCCAACCCGCTGAGTGTAGCGGCTGCCGCCGAGTTCCTGGCATCGCTGGGCGGCACCGGCATCCTGGTTCTCGGCGACATGGGTGAGCTCGGCAACGACAGCGTTCGCCTGCACCGTGAGGTCGGTGCCGTAGCAAAACGGGCTGGCGTCAGCCGGCTCTATGCAACCGGCGAGTTATCAAAAAATATCGTCAACGAGTTCGGCCAGGGTGCGTACTGGTTCGGGTCAGTTGACGCGCTGATCGAAGCATTGCGCAGGGCCGTGACAGCGGATGCCAATGTGCTGGTCAAAGGTTCACGATTCATGCGCATGGAGCGTGTTATTCAAAAGCTCGTCGCAACCGGCAAGCAGCGGGAAAGCGCCTGACCATGCTGCTGTATCTCACCAAATACCTCGCACAGTTTGAAACCGGCTTCAACGTTTTCAACTATCTGACGATGCGCGCCATTCTCGGTGCACTTACAGCGCTGGTCCTGTCGTTTGTAATCGGCCCGAAGATGATTGCGCGACTGTCGGTGAACCAGGTGGGCCAGCCAATCCGTGCAGATGGACCGGTAACGCACTTGCCCAAGGCAGGAACACCGACGATGGGTGGTGCACTGATACTTACGGCGATCGCGGTCAGTACTTTGCTTTGGGCTGACCTCAAGAACCACTTCGTGTGGATCGTGTTGTTCGTAACACTGTCATTTGGCGCCATAGGTTATGTCGACGACTACAAGAAACTGATACTACAAAATCCTTCGGGAATCTCTGCAAAGCAGAAAATCTTCTGGCAGTCGGTTGTGGCAATAGCTGCAGCCACCGCTTTGTACGTTACGGCGGCAGACGATGTATCAACATCGTTGCTGATACCGTATTTCAAGGATCTTACGATCCAGCTAGGCGTCCTCCAGGTCGTCGTAACGTACTTCTTTATTGTTGGCTTTTCGAACGCGGTAAATCTGACCGACGGGCTCGATGGTCTCGCTATCATGCCGACTGTGCTGGTCGGCGGTGCGCTGGGCGTATTTGCCTACGTTACCGGCAACGTAAATTTTGCATCCTACCTCGGCATTCCTTACGTTGCCGGCACCGGTGAAATCCTGGTGTTCTGCGCCGCATTGGCGGGCGCCGGGCTCGGTTTCCTCTGGTTCAATACCTACCCGGCCCAGGTTTTCATGGGCGACATTGGCGCGCTCGCGCTTGGCGCGGCGCTTGGTGTGGTCGCGGTCGTCGTTCGGCAGGAGCTTGTGCTCGCGATCATGGGCGGCGTATTCGTCGTCGAAACACTGTCGGTCATTATCCAGGTGGGCTCGTTCAAACTGACCGGGAAACGCGTCTTTCGCATGGCGCCAATCCACCACCATTTCGAACTCAAGGGATGGGCCGAACCCAAGGTCATCGTGCGCTTCTGGATCATCACGGTCATCCTCGTACTGGTCGGGCTGGCGAGCCTGAAGATTCGATGAACGCCGTGGCCAAAAAAGCACCCACAGATGCCGTCTTCGGTCTCGGGGCGACGGGGCTGTCCATCGCGCGCTACCTCAAACGCAACGAGATGAATGCGCTGTTTCTGGATACGCGTGCTGAGCCGCCGGGAATCGACGAATTGCATAACATTTTCCCGGCCGCCAAAGTGCTGCTCGGCGAGTCAAAACTGCCACGCAGAATCAAGCGCATTATTGCTTCGCCGGGCATCGCCGATACTCACCCGGTTTTGCATGACGCACGCAAGGCAAAGCTCGAGATCATCAGCGACATCGAGCTATTCGCACGCGATGCCAAGGCGCCGTTTATTGCCGTAACCGGATCAAATGGCAAAAGCACGGTGACTACCTTGCTGTACCACATGTGCGCCGCCGCGGGCCTCGAGGTGCGTGCCGGTGGCAATCTTGGTGAGCCGGCACTCGATCTCCTGGACGGTGATGTACCGGATGTTTATGTGCTTGAGCTGTCGAGTTTTCAATTGCAGCGCACAGTGAACCTGCCGGCAGAAGTTTCGGTGCTATTGAATATCTCGCGCGATCACCTCGACTGGCACCGCGATGAAAACGAGTACCGGCAATCGAAGTACCGTATTTACCGCGAGGCGAAGGCGGCGGTATTCAACCGAATTGACGCGGAGGCCGAAAAATTTGTCGAGCGGCTTGATGCTGTACGAAGTTTTGGTCTCGATGAACCTGCCGACGGCGAATACGGACTCCGCGAGATCGATGGCGAAGTGTTCCTTGCTTGCGGTGAGACTTTGTTGCTCTCGACGCGCGACCTCGCACTGTTTGGTCGACATAACCAGGCCAATGCACTAGCGGCACTGGCTGCCGGGGAACTGGCTGGCCTCGAGATGACCGCGATGTTGCAGGTGTTGAGCGAGTTCCCGGGACTGCCGCATCGCATGCAGTTCGTTTGCCAGGTGGGTGCCGTCAATTACGTCAACGACTCCAAAGCGACCAACGTCGCGGCCGCGGTCGCATCCATCGACTCAGTCGAAGGCATGCTCGTCCTCATTGCCGGTGGCCTCGGTAAAGGTGCTGATTTTTCGAGCCTCGCGGCGGCACTTGAGAACCGATTGCGTGCACTGGTCCTGATTGGTACCGACGCACAAATGATTGCTGACGCAGTTGATACGATCATGCCGGTCTACTTTGCGCGCGACATGCAGGATGCCGTCGAGCAAGCCGCGGCCTACGCGCAAAAGGGCGATACCGTGTTGCTTGCGCCGGCCTGTGCGAGCCTGGATCAGTTTGCAAACTACGGCGCGCGCGGTGATGCGTTTGCGCAAGCTGCACGAGGCTTGCGCCCATGAGCAGCATCGGAGCAACGTTTCCATTCCCGGTACGATTGAAGACATCGCTGCAACTCGACCCGGTCTTGTTGACGATTGTGATAACGCTGCTCCTGTCAGGCTTTGTGGTCCTGGCGTCAGCGTCCATCGCGGTCTCCGATAATTCGACCGGGGACCCGTTTTATTACCTTGAGCGGCAACTGCTCGCGGCGATGATCGGCGCCGTAGCGGCCTTTCTTTGCTTGCTGATTCCGATGCAAGTGTGGAAGTCGATCGGTCCGCTGGTACTGCTTCTGGGGTTCGCATTGTTGCTGCTCGTGCTGCTGCCTGGTATTGGCTACGAGGTCAACGGCAGCCGTCGCTGGATCCGCTTTGGCATCATAAACCTGCAGGTCTCCGAGCCCGCACGCCTGTGTTTCATTATTTACCTGGCAGGCTACCTGGTCCGCCGCAACAAAGCCGTCCGCGAGGAGTTCGTTGGCTTCCTGCGGCCGATGCTGGTTCTGACCCTGGCGTGCGTGGCGTTGCTGGCGGAACCGGATTTCGGCGCCGCCGTCGTTCTGCTCGCGACATCATTGACCATGTTGTTCGTCGCCGGCGCAAGAATTCGCGATTTCATGTTGTTCTTTGCCACAGCGGTAGTGGGAATGGCATTGCTTGCACTCGCATCCCCGTATCGTATGAAACGCCTGACCGGGTTCCTCGACCCATGGGCCGATCCGTTTGCGTCGGGTTTCCAGCTAACACAGTCACTGATCGCAATTGGCCGCGGAGAATGGTTCGGCGTTGGTCTCGGCAACAGCGTGCAAAAGCTGTTTTACCTGCCGGAGGCACACACGGATTTCGTTTTCGCGGTTTTTGCCGAAGAATTTGGTTTGCTCGGATCCATCCTGCTGGTTGGCCTGTTTATGGCTTTGCTGTGGCGGATTTATCAACTTGCGATTCGCGCCTGCCGCGCCGAGCGATTGTTTGAATCCTATCTCGCGATTGGCCTCGGTACGTGGCTCGGATTGCAGACCTTCATCAATATCGGCGTCAACATGGGCTTGTTGCCGACCAAGGGCCTGACGCTGCCGTTGATCAGCTACGGGCGCAGCAGCCTGATCATGACCATGATTGCTATTGCATTGCTGTTCCGGATACATCACGAGCTCGAGGTCGATGCCAAACCTGTCAATCGTAAAAGTGATGCGAAGAAGACGGCGAAGCGGCCGCTGCGCAAGGCGGTGCGCACGTGATCCGTCGACCGATCCTCATCATGGCAGGCGGCACCGGTGGCCATGTGTTTCCGGCGCTTGCCGTTGCGCGCTCGTTGAAGGAGCAGGCGCAGGATGTTGTCTGGCTGGGCACACAGCAGGGTATCGAGGCACGTATTATTCCAGCGGCCGGTATCGAAATTGAGTGGCTCAGCGTCAAGGGCTTGCGCAAGAAAGGCTGGCTCGCATTGATACACGCGCCGTTCCAGTTACTGCGCGCGTTATTCCAGGCGCTCGCCGTCATGCGCCGGCGGCGTCCTGCCGCTGTGCTCGGCATGGGCGGTTTTGCGAGCGGGCCGGGTGGTGTTGCCGCCTGGCTGCTCGGCAAGCCACTCGTCATTCATGAACAAAATGCGGCCGCTGGCCTCACTAACCGACTTCTGGCGCGTCTCGCCCGGGTTGTGCTGCAAGCCTTCCCGGGCGCTTTTAAAGCGCGCACCGATGTTGAAACTGTCGGCAATCCCGTACGCGAGGACATTGCGTCGCTCGCTGCACCGGCCGAACGATATGGGTCGCGCAGCGGAGCCTTGCATTTGCTCGTACTTGGCGGCAGCCAGGGCGCGCGGGCATTGAATCAGACGGTTCCTGCCGCCCTCGCGCTGTTGCCGAAGGATCTGCAGCCCATTGTGCGCCACCAGTGCGGTGAACGAACCCAGGCTGTAGCGCACGAGGCCTATGCCGGCAGCGGCATCGAGGTCGAGTTGTTGCCCTTTATCGACGACATGGCCGCCGCCTATGGCTGGGCCGATCTCGTCGTATGCCGCGCCGGTGCGCTGACCGTTGCAGAATTGTGCGCGGCCGGTCTGCCGGCCTTGTTCGTACCGTATCCAGCGGCTGTCGATGATCACCAGACAGCCAACGCGAGGCCCATGGCAAATGCAGGCGCGGCGGAAATAGTCTGCGAGGCAGGACTGACGGCCGAGTTGCTGGCGGAACGCCTCAAGGCCTGGCTGCTTGATCGATCCGTACTTCAGCAACGAGCCGAGAGTGCGCGCGCACTGGCCTCTCCCGACTCGCTCGCACGCATCACGCATATTTGTCTCTCCGTGGCGGGAGTGAGCGCATGATCAGCAAGATGCGTCGTATCCATCGCGTGCACTTCGTCGGCATTGGTGGTTCCGGAATGTCAGGCATTGCCGAGGTCATGGTTAGCCTGGGCTACGCGGTACAGGGTTCCGACCTCGTCGCCAACAAGCAAACACGACGCCTCGAACAAATGGGTGCAACCGTATTCCTCGGGCACGCTGCCGACAATATCAGTGCTGCGGATGCGGTTGTGGTGTCGAGCGCAGTCGATGAAACCAACCCGGAAGTAGCGGCTGCACGTGAGCAACTGATGCCCGTCGTACGGCGCGCCGAGATGTTGGCTGAACTTATGCGCTTTCGCTACTCCATAGCGGTAGCTGGAACACATGGCAAAACCACTACGACCAGCCTGGTTGCCAGCGTGCTCGCCGAAGGGGGACTGGATCCGACTTTTGTTATTGGTGGCCGTTTGAAAAGCGCCGATGCCAATGCGCGCCTCGGGCAGGGTGAATACCTGGTCGCGGAGGCCGATGAGTCCGATGCCTCTTTCGTGCATTTGAAGCCGATGATCGCCATCGTGACCAACGTCGACGCGGATCACATGTCTACCTATGAAGGGGACATCAAACGTCTGCACGCCAGTTTCATCGAGTTCCTGCATAACCTGCCGTTCTACGGCCTCGCCGTCCTTTGTACCGACGATCCAGGCGTCAACGAAATCATCGGTGACATTGGTCGCACCGTGCTGACCTATGGCGTCAATAGCGATGCCGATGTTCGCGCGGAGAACATTCAATTCGACGGCGCGCTGACGCGATTTCGCGTGGTGCGTGCCGATGATCATGTGCCGCTGGAAATTACACTGCGGCTGCCCGGTATGCACAACGTCAGAAACGCGTTGGCTGCGATTGCAGTAGCCGATGAACTGCAGGTTAACGATGCGGCCATCGTGCGTGCACTGGATGGTTTCCAGGGCATCGATCGGCGTTTCCAGCAACTCGGCGAAGTGCTTACCGACGCGGGCAACATCATGTTGGTCGATGACTACGGCCATCACCCGACCGAGATCGCGGCGACGCTGGCTGCTGCGCGTGCCGGATGGCCGGAAAAACGGATCGTGCTCGTATTTCAGCCACATCGCTACACGCGCACTCGCGACTTGCTTGATGATTTCGCCAGCGTCCTGTCGACGGCCGACGTGCTGATCGTGCTCGATGTTTACGCGGCCGGTGAGACGCCGATTGCCGGTGCCGATGGGCGCGCGATCGCGCGTGCGATCCGTTCGCGGGGTTCGGCCGAACCGGTGTTTGTTGAAACGCTGGAGGAACTTGAACCAGTACTCAAGGGCTTGCTGCGCGATAAGGATCTGCTGCTGACCATGGGTGCGGGCAACATTGGATCGTTTGCTGCGGGACTTGGCGAACGCCTCGCGCGTAAGCCGGCACTGAAGGCGCATTCATGATGGCGGCAGTCGAGGGCGTGGACGTACAGGGCGAGCTCAGGCGCGATGAGCCCATGAGCCGGCATACGTCTTTGCGTGTTGGCGGGCCGGCGGACTGGTATTTCGTGCCGGCAAGTGTTGCGGATCTGCAGATGTTTCTCGCTGCACTGGACGACGACGTACCGGTCTTCTGGTTCGGCATTGGCAGCAACCTGCTGGTTCGCGACGGCGGTATTCGTGGCGTCGTGATTGCCGCGGGCAAGATCCTGCGTGACCTCGAACGCGTCGGTCGCCACCAGGTCCGTACCGGTGCAGGCGTTCCGTGCACTCAACTCGCCCGCCAGTGCATCCGCTGGGGTCTTGGTCCGTCAGAATTCTTCGCCGGCATCCCGGGCACTGTCGGTGGCGCCCTGGCAATGAACGCGGGCGCACACGGTACCGAAACGTGGGAACAGGTTGAGTCGGTTCGAACCATCGATCGCAACGGTGAAATCCATGTGCGAAGGCCGGACGAGTACAGCATTGCCTATCGTCATGTTAGCGGCCCGGCAAATGAATGGTTCATTGAAGCAACGCTACGCTTTGATGAAAACACGACGGCGAGTTTCGACACCCTGAACTCGATGCTTGAGCGGCGCAAGAGTACCCAACCGCTTGGTTTGCCAAGTTGCGGCTCCGTATTTCGCAATCCACCGGGCGATCACTCCGCGCGCCTCATTGAGGCCTGCGGTTTGAAGGGCCATACGATCGGCGGCGCGGAAGTCTCGGAGAAGCACGCCAACTTCATCATCAATCGCGGTGACGCGATCGCAGCTGATGTCGAAGCTTTGATTGATCTTGTTCAGCAAACCGTGCTGGAGCGGTACGGTGTTGAACTGCAGCACGAAGTGCGCATCGTTGGCGAGGTCCGCGAATGATGGCTGGCACGCGCACGGTTGAGACCCGGACTGCGATTCGGAATGCGAGTGATTTTGGTCGCGTTGCAGTCATGTATGGCGGTTCATCGAGCGAGCGTGCGGTTTCGCTGGATACCGGAACCGCCGTGTTGCGAGCATTGCGCGGGCGCGGCGTCGATGCGCATGGCTGGGACCCGGCGGAACAGTCGATGCAGGACTTTGCGGGTGACAACTTTGATCGTGTCTGGATCGCATTGCACGGCCCGGGTGGCGAGGACGGTGCGCTGCAGGGCTTGTTGCAATGGTTGAATATGCCGTTTACGGGCAGCGGCGTGCTGGCGTCATCGCTGGCGATGGACAAAGTGCGCAGCAAGCACCTGTTTCGTGCGCTTGCCTTGCCAACGCCGGAATACAGGGTGGTGCGGGGTCCCGATGATGCGAGGCTTGCACTTCGGGCTCTGGGCTTGCCGCTGATTCTGAAACCCGCGGGCCAGGGATCCAGTGTCGGGATGAGCAAGATCTTCGACGCTGCGGAGCTGGACGCCGCACTTGAGCTCGCATTAAGTTTTGAACCCACGGTACTTGCCGAACGCTGCATCGTCGGTGATGAACTTACCGTAGGCATCTTGCAGGGTGAAGCACTGCCGTCGATTCGTATCGAAACACCGCATGCATTCTACGACTACAGCGCCAAGTACGAATCCGAACGTACCCGTTACATATGTCCCGGTACACGATCTGAAACCGGGGAACGGGAACTGCGTCGTGCCGCGCTTGCTGCTTTCTCGGAGTTGGGGTGTAGCGGGTGGGGGCGAGTCGATTTCATGACCGGAGCCGATGGCGTTCCGCAAATTCTCGAAGTGAATACGGTACCGGGTATGACCAGCCACAGTCTCGTACCGATGGCGGCGCAGCAGGCGGGAATTGATTTCCCCGAATTGTGCTGGCGCATACTCGAAACAAGCATCAGCGTTGCCGGTGTTGCACCGGCAGGCAGCAGGGATGAATCCAGGGAGGTGGCGAATGGCGCGTAAACAGGCCCGCCGTCGCAAGCAGCCAAGAGCTCGCAGCTTTCGTATGCCGACGATACGGATTGCACGGTTCATTGCGCCGCTCGTGGCCGTATTCGTCGTCGTGGCGACGTACGAGGCAAGCAGTCGTTTGCTGGATCGTGAAATTGCTTCGATTGAAATCAGCGGTCCGTTCCAGCGCGTCACCGCATTGCAAATTGAAGAGGTGATCAGCGGCGAACTCGATGCGGGCTTTCTTGGCGCCGATCTTGGCCATATACGCAACCTGGTGCGGGCGTTGCCCTGGATTGATGAGGCAGCCGTCGCGCGGCGCTGGCCAAACCGCATCGCAATCACGGTGACGGAACAGGTACCCGCTGCCATTTGGGGTGACAGTGGTTTACTCAACGTGCGCGGTGAATTGTTTGTCGATTCGGTACGCCACGTGCCGGCGGAATTGCCGCATTTGAGCGGGCCGAAAAATCATTCTGCCGAGGTCGCACGACGCTACCTTCACATCCGCGAGCAGCTGATTCCGATCGGGCTCAACGTACGATCCGTGCGCCTCGATGAACGTGGGTCCTGGGATATGACACTGACCAACGGCGTGGAAGTGCATCTTGGCAGGCGCGATGTCGATAAACGCAGCGAATTGTTCATAGATATTGTTGCCAATCTGATTACCGGCCGCGCGGCCGACATCGATCACGTCGATATGCGCTATAGCAACGGATTTACCGTTGGCTGGAAAGACGGCGCGGGCACGCCGACGACATCGCCTGAAACGATGGAACAGGAAATGCTCGCTCTGAGGGATACCCGGTAAATCATGTCAAAACGCAGTGACAAGAATCTGATCGTCGGGCTTGATATCGGCACCGCAAAAGTCGTGGCTATCGTCGGTGAACTGAATGACGAAGGACGGATCGAGGTTATCGGTATTGGCACTCATCCATCACGCGGACTAAAAAAAGGTGTGGTCGTCAATATCGAATCGACGGTACATTCAATCCAGCGCGCAGTGGAAGAAGCCGAACTCATGGCCGGTTGCGACATCCACTCAGTCTATGCCGGTATTGCGGGTAGCCATGTGCGCAGCCTCAACTCGCATGGCATCGTGGGAATTCGCGACTCCGAGGTCAGTGCAAGCGATGTCGATCGCGTGATCGATGCAGCGCGTGCCGTCGCCATTCCAGCCGATCAGAGAATATTGCACATACTGCCGCAGGAATTCGTCATCGACGGTCAGGAGGGCATTCGCGAGCCGATCGGCATGTCGGGTGTGCGGCTCGAAGCGAAAGTACACATGGTTACGGGTGCCGAAAGCGCGGCCCAGAACATCGTGAAATGCGTGCAACGTTGCGGTCTTGCGGTTGACGACATCGTGTTGGAACAACTTGCTTCCAGCTACGCCGTAATGACAGACGACGAAAAAGAGCTGGGTTCCTGCATTGTTGATATTGGTGGCGGAACGACCGATATCGCGGTCTTTCTCGGCGGCGCCATCCAGCATACGGCGGTTATCCCGATCGCTGGCGACCAGATAACGAATGACATCGCGGTTTCGATGCGCACACCGACGCAGTACGCGGAAGAGATCAAGATCAAGTACGCCTGTGCCCTGTCACAGCTCGCGAATCCCGATGAAACGATCGAAGTTCCGAGCGTCGGCGATCGTCCGCCGCGGCGGCTCGCACGCCAGACCCTGGCCGAAATCGTTGAACCGAGGTACGAGGAGTTATTCGGACTGATTCGCGATGAGTTACGGCGCTCGGGATTCGAGGAATTGATCGCCGCCGGCATCGTGATTACGGGCGGCAGCGCGAAGATGGAAGGTGCCGTTGAACTCGCAGAGGAAGTATTCCATATGCCAGTCAGGATCGGTACGCCGCAGTACGTGGAAGGTTTGAAAGAAGTGTTACGTAACCCGATACACGCAACCGGCGTGGGGCTGTTGCTATACGGCTATGAAAGCCAGTCGCGACGCAGGCACAGGTCGACACCCGTCACCAGCAATATCAGTGATATCTGGGAGCGTATGAGGTCGTGGTTTCAGGGGCAGTTTTAGTTTTTTGGTAGCTCGGCTTGGGCCGGGATTGGTATTTGAGAAGTTGTAGTGAGTGCTTCTCGATTTTTGTCGCAACACACAGAAAATATTGAGCGGAGGTTATACGGATGTTTGAATTAATGGATGCGCACAGTCAGAGCGCGATCATCAAGGTGATTGGCGTTGGTGGCGGCGGCGGCAACGCTGTTGCACACATGGTTGATGCAGGAATTGAAGGTGTTGAGTTCATCTGCGCGAATACGGATGCGCAGGCACTCAAAGGTTCCCGTGTCAGGACCTCGTTGCAGATTGGCTGCAATATCACCAAGGGTCTCGGTGCCGGAGCAAACCCGGACATTGGCCGGCAGGCGGCGATGGAAGACCGCGACCGGATTCTCGAAGTTATCGAAGGTGCCGACATGCTGTTCATAACGGCCGGCATGGGTGGTGGCACCGGCACCGGTGCGGCGCCGATCGTGGCCCAGGTTGCCAAGGAACTCGGCATCCTGACAGTTGCTGTCGTCACCAAGCCCTTCTCGATGGAAGGCGGCAAACGTCGCGCGATCGCGGATCATGGCATCGCCGAGCTTGGCAAATACGTCGATTCGCTGATTACCATTCCGAACGAGAAGCTGCTGGCGGTGCTTGGTGGCGAAACGACCCTGCTGGACGCGTTTCGTGCCGCGAACCAGGTGCTGCAGGGCGCGGTGCAGGGTATTGCGGAACTGATCACGCGTCCGGGTCTCATTAACGTCGATTTTGCCGACGTGAAAACCGTGATGGCCGAGATGGGTATGGCGATGATGGGTTCTGGTTCGTCATCAGGCGAAGATCGTGCACGAGAAGCTGCGGAAGCTGCGATCTCGAGTCCGCTGCTCGAGGATATTAACCTGGCTGGCGCCAACGGCATACTCGTCAACGTTACAGCAGGTATGGATCTGTCAATCGGAGAATTCCAGGAAGTTGGTAACACGATCAAGGGGTTTGCATCGGATGATGCGACGGTTGTTATCGGGACTGTTATCGATCCGGACATGACGGACCGGATCCGTGTGACCGTCGTTGCGACCGGTCTCGGCAAGAGCGCCGTGAACGCCGAATCGCCGATGCGCATCGTGCGTCGGCCGGCGGCGAATGCGGAACCAAATTACCATGGTTTGGACAAACCGACGGTGCAAAGAAAACGCGCGGTAGGTGACGGCCTCGAACATGGCGGATTGCAGGAAGAGTTGCTGGACATCCCGGCATTCCTGCGTCGCCAGGCTGACTGAGGCAGGCGGTTCCAGGAAAGACCCGGCGCGCTACTCACTCGTGCCGATGGCAGCCTCCGCAAGGTCGGCCCGGGATAGCCCGGGCCGACCAGTAGCCTGCCCACATCAGCGAATAGCTCTACCTTCACATGATAGTAAATCTCTAACATACTGAAATGCTAGAAAAGATTAGCCTCGAATGCTAAGCTGCCGCAGTCCCCGACAGGGAGCGAGTTAGCGAGCAATTTATGCGCATCGAGCAGTAACACACGAAGGACCCGTAGGAGCGCCGTCCGCAGCGCGATACGATGTCTGGACTCGCGGCTGGAAGCCGCTCCTGATAACCAATACGAAGCCTTACATTGATGCTGCGACAACGAACTCTGAAGACTGCGATCCGCGCAACCGGTGTCGGGCTGCACAACGGCGAAAAAGTCTACATGACGCTGCGCCCTGCGGCCGCGAATGCCGGCATCACTTTTCATCGCATGGATCTTGACGTTCCTGTGGACATTCCAGCCGACCCGACCCTGGTTGGTGAAACGATGCTCGGAACGACGTTGATCAAGGACGGCGTCAAGGTAGCCACCGTCGAACACCTGATGTCGGCACTGGCAGGTCTTGGTATCGACAACATCAATATCGATTTATCGGCCGCCGAAGTGCCGATCATGGACGGTAGTGCAGGACCCTTTATTTATCTACTGCAGTCCGCGGGCATTGAAGAACAGAATGCGCCGAAAAAGTTCATCCGCATCAAGAAGACCGTGCGCGTTGAAGACGGCGACAAGTGGGCAGAGTTGCGACCCTTCGACGGTTTCAAGGTCAGTTTCGAGGTGTACTTCAATCACCCCGTGTTCAACAAGATAAGCCAGAGCGCAACGATTGATTTTTCGTCAACGTCATTCCTGAAAGAAGTCAGCCGTGCGCGTACTTTTTGTTTTTTGCGCGACGTTGAGGCACTGCGCGAGCGAAATCTTACGCTTGGTGGCAGCATGGACAACGCAATCGTGCTCGATGACTATCGCATTCTCAACGAAGATGGCCTGCGCTATGCAAATGAATTTGTAATCCACAAAATTCTGGATGCAATCGGTGATGTCTACCTGTTGGGCCGCAGCCTGATCGGCGAGCTGCGCGCCTACAAGTCGGGGCATGACCTTAACAACAAACTGTTGCGCGAGTTACTCAACACACAAGCGGCCTGGGAAGAAGTCACGTTTGAAGATTCACGCCAGGCGCCCATCTCCTACGCGACGCCGTCCTACGCCTGACAGTCCGGCATCATTTCAGCAGCGGCATCCTGCCGCGATCCACGCCATGCAATCGTGCCCTGGGCGGCGCGCCTGAGCATAGCTGTGCCGGCTTCAGGATTTTGCCTGGCTTACGCGCACAATACAGCGCGAGATTTCGACGCCGGGTGAACTCGCGGCGCGGATCAGGGTCGAAGCTTCGAATCGCAGGCGGGCCGCCCTGGCCGGGGTCTTGCAAATCACGACCAGTTCGCCGTTTTCCCGGATATTTGCGGCGACAATACTATCGGCCAGATCTGCCGGCAAGGCGGCGGATAAGGCCGTTGACAGCTCCGCCATCTTCTGTGCGCGTTTAACAAGATCACCTAACTCCCGGTTTCCCTTGTTATTTAGAAGATTTTCGAGTTTGTCGGCGGCCATAGTAATGTGACGCAGTTTGCGATTTTGGTGGGCCCAGGGTGACGTGGATCACCCTTCAAATTGTAAGTTCTTGTATTAAAAACCGACATTATGCATAGTTTCCTACACGACAAGGGCATACCCGCTGAAAAGCGGCGACGCAAAACCACCGGTCTAAGGGTTAACTTCCTACGGCAGCGGGGCTACCGAAACGATGAATGACTGCGGGTTAATAATTCCAAGCAGGCGTCGCAAGACAAACAAAGCCTGTGCTAAAGCGGCTTGCGGTGCCAATAGATTGCAAACCACTACAGCGCACCCGAGGCGTATTCGATGAATGTTGTTATCTTCGGCACGGGGCTCGGCAGGCCCCGCCAGATCAATTTAACCGGTTTTACATCGGGACTTATAGCCGTTGCAGTCATCGGCGTTCTTGCGACAGTCAGTTTTGCAGGCGGTTACTGGTTTTCCTACGAGAATGGTTCTGGTGTCAGCGAGACGGAGTTCGGTGCGCTCAATGATGAGCTGAATGGCCAGCAGGACATGATCTCCTCTATTCGAAAGCAGAACGAAGACACGCTCGACGCGCTTGCCGTCCGAATCGCGCAATTGAATGCCCGCATTATTCGACTGGATGCACTGGGTCGTCGCCTTGCCGACATGGCCGATATTGACGACAGCGAGTTCGACTTCGATTCGGAACCGGCCATGGGTGGTCCTGAAGAACCCTTGTTGCATGGCTCGAATGTCGCAATACCGGAACTCGTTGGGTCGATGAGCTTGTTGAATGACCAGCTGGCGGATCGGGAGGCGCAGCTTTGGGTACTCGAAAACGTGCTGATGAACGAGAACCTGAAAGAACGCGTATATCCGCAAGGCAGGCCGGTTACGGCGGGCTGGATCTCGTCGTACTTCGGCAAACGTACTGACCCGTTTACCGGCAAACTTGCCAACCACACCGGGATCGATTTCGCCGGCAAAATGGGCGCCGATGTCACGGCTGTCGCTGACGGTGTTGTGACCTGGTCCGGTGACCGCTATGGCTACGGCGTGATGGTTGAGATCAATCATGGCAGCGGCTATGCAACCCGTTATGCACACAATTCCGAGAACCTGGTTGCCGTAGGTGACGAAGTTCGCAAAGGCCAGGTGATCTCGCGGATGGGCAAGTCCGGTCGCGCAACCGGTCCCAACCTGCACTTCGAAGTGCTCAAAAACGGGCAGCGCGTCAACCCCGTGAACTTCATTCGCGACGCAGCCAAATAGACTTAATCAGCGTCCTAAATCGCGCAATTCCCTTGTGATCGTAAAATCCGCCCTCAAAACGGCCGTCGTCGCGGCCATTATTGATTGCGAGACAGGTTCTAATAACGGCGCCGAAACTCTAGAATAAGCGACTTTTCCCGGCAGGGCGGTACAGTGCCGGGCGTGCCAATCCCAGGAGTCCCTAGTGGCAAATTTCTTGACCCATTTCTTTGGCAGCCGCAACCAGCGCTTGCTGCGCCAGTACGGCAAAGTCGTTGACCAGATCAATGCACATGAAGACGCGATCAAAGCGTTGAGCGATGAAGCCCTCCGGGCGAAAACGGAAGAATTCCGTAGCAGGTTCCAAAACGGCGAAACGCTGGACAAACTGCTGCCAGAAGCCTTTGCAGTGGCGCGCGAAGCTTCGGTCAGGACTCTTGGTATGCGCCCTTTCGATGTTCAGTTGATAGGTGGCATGGTGCTACACGACGGCAATATTGCCGAAATGCGCACCGGCGAAGGTAAGACGCTCGTGGCGACCTTACCCGCTTACCTGAATGCCCTGAGCGACAGGGGCGTGCATGTCGTGACAGTCAACGAATATCTTGCACAGCGCGACGCGGACTGGATGCGACCGGTGTACGAATTTCTCGGCCTGACAGTCGGCGTTTCGAAAAGCGGCCAGACGTCTGATGAAAAGCGCGCGGCATATCACAGTGACATCACGTACGCGACCAACAACGAACTTGGTTTCGATTACCTGCGCGACAACCTGGCTTTTGCCACGGCCGACAAGGCCCAGCGTGATCTGAACTTCGCCATTGTTGACGAAGTGGACTCGATCCTGATTGACGAAGCGCGCACGCCGTTGATTATTTCGGGCCCCGCGGAATCCAGCACGGACCTGTACCTTAAGATTAACAAGCTGATCCCGAAGTTAATGTTGCACAACGAAGCCGATTCGCCCGTCAACTACGATATTGCAGCGCGTCGGGTTGCCTTGTTCGACGAAGACGGCAAGCCGGCCGTCATACCCGGGCAGGATGACAATGTCATGACCCTGGAAGCCGCAATTGACTACGCGGATGGCAAAGAACTGGATGTGGTCCAGACCGATGACAAAGGGAAAGTGGTTGCCTGCGCGCTGATTCCCCGCGGCGACTACACGGTCGATGAAAAAGCGAAGCAGGCGCATGTCACGGAAGAGGGCAATGAGAAGATCGAGAAGCTGATGATCCAGGCAGGTTTGCTGGAGCCCGGAGAGAGCCTCTATGACGCGGCCAATATCCGGCTCGTGCATCACCTGAACGCAGCGCTGCGGGCGCACGCCATCTATCAGCGTGATATTGAATACATCGTCAAGGACGGCGAAATTGTTATCGTCGATGAGTTTACAGGACGCACCATGCCCGGTCGCCGCTGGTCGGACGGCTTGCACCAGGCCATCGAGGCGAAAGAAGGCGTTACCATCAAGCAGGAAAACCAGACGGTTGCCTCGATCACCTTCCAGAATTATTTTCGTCTGTACAACAACTTATCGGGGATGACCGGCACCGCCGATACCGAAGCTTTTGAATTCCAGTCAATCTACGGTCTCGAGGTCGTGGTTATTCCGACCCATAAACCGATGGTACGCAAAGACGCGGCAGACCTCGTGTACCTGACACAAGCTGACAAGTTCGAAGCAATTGTCGAGGACATTCGGGATTGCCGCGAGCGCCGGCAGCCAGTGCTGGTTGGCACAACCTCGATCGAAACCTCGGAGGTGTTGTCCGGCATTCTCGACAAACACGGTATTAAACACAGCGTGCTGAATGCAAAACAGCACGAGCGCGAAGCGCAGATTGTGCAAAATGCCGGTATGCCGGGCGCAATCACGATTGCCACGAATATGGCGGGCCGCGGCACCGATATCGTGCTCGGTGGCAATCTCGAAGCCGCGCTCGAGGAAGCGGGCGAGGGCGCTGATGAAGCGCAAATACGATCCGACTGGCAAAAGCGTCACGACGAGGTACTTGCGAACGGCGGCCTGCATATCATCGGCACCGAGCGACATGAATCGCGGCGTATCGACAACCAGCTGCGCGGTCGTTCAGGCCGCCAGGGTGATGCGGGTTCGAGTCGCTTTTACCTGTCCATGGAAGATACGCTGATGCGGATCTTCGGTGACCCCGAACGCACCAAGTCGCTGCTGTCTCGCGCCGGCATGCGCGAAGGTGAGGCGATCGAGAGCAAGCTCCTGTCGCGACAAATTGAACGCGCGCAGCGCAAGGTCGAAGCGCACAACTTTGATATCCGCAAGAACCTGCTGGAGTATGACGACGTTGCCAATGATCAGCGCAAGGTTGTGTATCACCAGCGCGCCGAACTCATGGACGCTGACGATATCAAGGATTCGGTCGCGGCTATTCGTGAGGAGGTTATCGGCAATGTCGTTAGTCGCCACATTCCTCCCGGCAGCCTCGAGGAGCAATGGGACACCGAGGGTCTGACCAATGCACTCGAGTCCGATTTCGGGTTGTCGCTGGATGTCAGCAAACTTGTGCACGATGACAAGTCCTTGAATGACGACGGTATTCGCGACCTCGCTATCGCTGCCGCCAATGAGGCCTACGCTGCGAAAGAAGAGTCAGTAGGCGCCGAGCTGATGCGCAATGTCGAGAAGCAGATCATGTTGCGGCAACTCGATCATCACTGGAAAGAACATCTCGCTGCCATGGATCACTTGCGCCAGGGGATCGGTTTACGCAGTTACGCGCAAAAGAACCCGAAGCAGGAATACAAGCGCGAGGCGTTTGAAATGTTCGGTGCCTTGCTGGAACTCGTGAAGCACGACACGATCAGCATACTGGCGCGGATTCGTATCCAGAACGAGGAGGAGCTTGCCGCGATGGCAGAGCAACGGCGTAAGGCCGAAGCACTGCAATACCAGCATGCAAAGGCGAGCGCGCTCGGCGGGGACACCGAGGAGGGGGGACGTGCGCCGGCTCCCGAGGCCGTGGAAACTTTTGTACGCGATTCACGCAAGGTTGGTCGCAACGAGCCGTGCCCCTGCGGTTCCGGCAAGAAGTACAAGCAGTGTCACGGCAGGCTGACTTGATACGACTCAATGTCGTCGCCGGTGTATTACGCGATACGAACGGCCGGGTGCTGATCAGCGAACGGCTGGAGGAAGGACCGTTTCACGGGCTATGGGAATTTCCAGGCGGCAAGATTGCGCGAGGCGAAACGGCGGAGTCGGCGCTCGTGCGAGAGCTGGCTGAAGAAATCGGTATCGATGTCGTGGCGAGCAGCCCGTTCATGAGGCTTGCCCACGACTACCCGGATCGCCATGTAGCTATCCAGTTTTTCTTTGTAAATCAATGGTATAGAGAACCGGCGGGTCTCGAGGGACAACGCCTTCAATGGCTTGCTCCAGTCGATCTCAGTACTGCAAATTTGCTACCCGCTGATTTGCCGGTTGTTGACGCGCTGGTGCGCCTCGCGCGCATCCAGGAATCGGGTCAACAAAAACTCAGTGCAAACTAAAAAGGGGTCATAAAAAGGGGTCAGGTTTATTTATTGATCCCTTTGGCAAATGTAAAAGGGATCAATAAATAAACCTGACCCATTTTTAGTTATCCGGACCCCATAATTGGATGCGTCAACAAATACTCAGCGCGAACGGGACGTCCTGCGTCGATTGCACGGCGCGTGCCTTGATCGTTGTCCATTCGAGGAAACGCACGGTGAAGCGATGCTGGCTGCCGCTGATCTCCGGAAACAGCTTGCACCCTTCTTGCAGTGCAACGCGCAGCAGCCGGCAACTCACGTCCTTTGGCATGTTGTGCTGGTACATGCCATTGATTGCCAGCTTGTCGATCGGTTCTGCGCTTTCACGAATCAGCCAAAGGACTTCGGTTGCCGCATCGCATAACGGGCGAATATCGTTGATCCACACGGCGAGATCGTTTTGCCTTCGTGCCATCGGCTGGCGCAGCCAGTGACTGTATTCCGGCAAGTCAAATTCGCAGGTGCCGCCCGGAATCGCGCTACGGTGCTTGATGGCATTCAGAAACTCTGAGTCCTTAAGCGACTGCAAAAAGCCGGTGCCTATCGCTGAAACCTGTTTACGATTCTCCGCGAGATTGTGCACCAGCGCATCCAGCCTGCTGGTATCCACGCCCGGCAGGCTCTGGTAACGCTGCAGCACGGCCAGCTGGAAGTCCAGTTCCTTGTGGACTTCGCTGCGAATATCGCCGCGCGCAAGGATTGTGAGAATCTCGAGCAACGTTGAAATTGTCGCTCGGGTACCCCAGTCGGATTCCTGCTCGTTGTTATAGAGCATCTGCTGGTAGAGAAATTCGAGGCGAAGAAAAGTCCGCATGCGCTCGCTGAGCGGTTGCTCATAAGATGCCGGGCTCGTTGCTGGGTCCGCCACTCGTTATCCTGCTGCTAGTGCCATTGTGTATTCTGCGCCCTAAGCATCATGCGGGGCAAATCGCTGCGACGCGGTCACGCCTGGCGAGCTTTTTGCCGCGCAAGGTCGAGATATTGCTCGTGCAAATCCCGGACCTGTGCGAGCGTTGCGGTCAGGTCGCCGTCGTTACGCACGACATCATCCGCAATGGAGAGCCGTTGCTCGCGACTTGCCTGGGCTGCCAGCATACGGCGTGCCTGTCTTTCCGACTCTGCGTCGCGCGCCTTCAGGCGCTTTATCTGTGTATTCTCATCGCAGTCGACCACGAGGATGCGATCGACATAGTCGCGTAAAGGCGACTGCACGAGCAAAGGTACGACCAGCAACTGGTAGTCGCCGCCCTGGGTTTCCGCCTGCCGTATGGCTTCAGCCTGGATCGCAGGGTGCGTTATCGCTTCGAGGCGCCCGCGAGCGTCGTCGTCGTCGAATACTATCCGCCGCATTTGCGCCCTGTCGAGGCGCCCATCGGCATCTATCACACTGTTGCCAAATTCGTGTCGAATCTCGTTGAGCGCCGATTGACCGGGTTCGACGACTTCGCGGGCGATCACGTCCGTATCGATCACGACGGCTCCGAGGCCGGCAAAAATATTCGCGACTGTAGATTTGCCACTCGCAATACCGCCGGTAAGTCCGATGCGTAAAGGGATGTGGGCAGGATTTTGACCCGGCACGTCTCCGGGATGCGAATTTGACGGCATGCGAATCGGTATACTTCAGCGTTAAAACGGGATGTGGAAAAATTCCTTTATCTCATCGCCGTATAACATCACGATCCAGCCGGCTGTTGCAAGGAATGGCCCAAACGGCATTGGCACCTGTCGGTCGCGGCCGCGAAAAGCGATCAACGCGATACCGAGTACAGCACCGACGATTGCGGACACCATCACAATGGTAAACAGGTAGTGGTAGCCCAACCAGGCGCCGAGAGCTGCAAGCAATTTGAAATCGCCGTAGCCCATGCCTTCCTTACCCGTAGCCAGCTTGAAGAGCCAGTAGAACGACCAAAGGCTCAGGTAACCCACCAGGGCCCCGATAATCGCTTCACGGCTGCTGATGAACAGTGTTTCGCTGGTTGGCAACGGGTGAAACAGGCTTATGCCGAGCCCGATCCAGAGCAAGGGCAGCACGATCGAGTCCGGAATAAGCTGGTGATCGAAGTCGATCATCGTGATCGGTACAAGAAACAGCGTGAGGACCACGGCCATTAGAGCTTCCCAGCCGAATCCGAAATGCCACGCGACGATGGCTGCGAGGATCGCGGTCGCGGCTTCGACGATCGGGTAGCGCGGTGAAATGCGCGCTTTGCAGTGCCCACAGCGGCCGCCAAGCACGAGGAAACTCAAAACCGGAATATTCTGTAACGCCGTGATCATCTTGCCGCAACTACCGCAGCGTGAGCGCGGCGTGACAAGATTGAATTTGCCTGTTGGCAGTTCCGTCGCGGGAGTCGCGTCAATCGTGGCGCACTGCTCGCGCCATTCGCGTTCCATCATAACCGGCACGCGATAAATCACCACGTTAAGAAAGCTGCCGATCAGCAGCGTGAATATGAATACCACGCCTGTGAATATGATGGGCGAGGCGTTCAACAGCTCAATCATGCAGGGTCTCCGGGCCTGTCACGGGCATAAACGAAAACGGCATCCGGAGTATTTTCCGAACGCCGTTGAATCGCAAGCCGTGGGGCCCGCATTCTGCCGCGATCACTTCAATTCCCGTAGGAGCGGCATCTTGCCG
>DDIS01000031.1 GCA_002338615.1 Proteobacteria bacterium UBA1844
TCACTTTGCGCCGGAATATGCAGCAAGACTATTCAAAGTATTGCAAACTCACCCGAGAAGACCCGTTTGGCCGATTTTGGCACAACAATTACGGAACAGTTTCTCTCAGAGCGGAAGCATGGGGGCGAGCTGAGACAAATCGTGAAGATGGCCCGCATCCGGGACTGCGTCTTTTCTGCAAATCAGGGGTTTTGAAGAAAGTCCTGACGAAGTACGACAAGGAATTGTTGTTGCTCTTCGATCTGCAACGTTATGAGAAAGAGACCTATCGAAGCAGTGGGCGCTTTTCACATTCAATAGGCGTGATTCGAATCGACAAGTCTCTGAACGTGGAATATTTCAAGGGCCGCGTGAACTACCCGAACAAGTCGGCTTGACAACTAACCTTATTTATCGTTCGCCGCCCAACCTAGCTTCGCCTCGATAGACCGCCGATATTCTGTATCAATCTGCGGCGGTGCGTTGCGGACATAGCGTTCCGCTTCATCGCGCGTACTCCCGGTCAAGCTTGCCAGGTGCTCTACGATATCCTTGCTAGATGGGATCTGAACACTATCGTCTTTGAAGAATTTGTGCGGCAGGGCCGTCCATACGACGGCATCAATACCATGGCCCTTTGTCCAGGCAGGCAGATTGAGAATAGTTGACGGCGATTTTTCTTCTGCCGTCCATGGTCCGATGTGCTTCTTTTCGTTCTTTAATAGCACGCCCTCGCGCACGCGAAGCGCCGATCTCGCTTCTCCCGCGTCGCTTGCATCCAATATCGCCCACAGGCTGCGAACAGGGTTTGCAGACTCATCAAGCACAAGCGTGATGCGGCCGTCATTAGACTTTCGCAGAGACTCGGCACGCACAAGTGGGCCGTCTTCAAACCAATGACGCTGAATTGGCAGCGTTCTTGGGTCCCAAATGAGCGAGCCCCATCCCAGACAAGCGACAACACTCAATTCATTTCTCCATCATTCCTCATTTTGTCGTCGGTCAAACGCCGATAATGCATGCAGAAATTCGTTCGTCACTATTTCGTAGTTGGTCAACATCATCGAAGCATCGAGAAATTTCCGGCCAAAGATCGTTCTCTGCATCTATGACGTCCTTCCGAATGTCTTTTAGCAGCAGCGGCTTGCGTCGCCTAGCTTTCAGTCGCCGATACCAGATAGGTCGAATAATCTCCAACCACAAATTGGCGACTTCATCCCAATCGGGTTTCAGCCCCGAACCGTCAGCGTCCAGCATCTCGAGAAGTTCACCGTATCGATCGAGCGCGATCTGATCACCGCGTTCTCCGGCTCGCACGCGAAACTTTCCCAGTACGATCCGCATTTCCTCAAGTGCGCGACGCTTCTTGCGTGGGAGGGTAGTTCGCTCAGCGCTGGAAAGTAGACTTACAAACGATTCCAGAACGGCGGCGGCTCGTTCGTCGAATTCACCACTCTCAGTTTCGTCATCGAGACGTGTCCTAATCTCTGCAACGATATTTGGCAGATCGCTGACTACCGCCGATTTCGCGTCCGGGAACAGTAACCATCTTGGGGCCTGGAAACTACCGCCGCGAAGACAGAAAAATGCCCACGGCTTTTTCGCCTTCACCACACTCACGCGAGCAGCAACCGTTGCCTTGACGGTCCGATACTCGTTGTAAATGCTTTTCTGTATCAGCGCCGAGTCGCCGTCTATCAGCTGGCGGACCGGATCGAACGCGTCCTGCAGAGCGTCCCAGTCATTGGCAGCGGTCCCGACCGATCTCGCTTCAGTTTCGGCAATCATCTCCTTCGCCGTGATTCGTGTTCGAGATCCTTTCTGCAGGCTTTCGGGCAGGGGCACGTTGGAGCCGAGCAACCGTTCGACAGTATCGAATCGGGCCACAAACTTTTCATCAGAGCCCAGGGCGAAGGCCGCGGCATCATCAGGCCACCAGACCTCGATATCTCGGTGTGGGCTGTCCATTCGATCAATACGGCCGACGCGCTGTTCCGCAATGCGGACAACGCTTGGCATATCCAGATGTATCAGTACACGACCCTGCTGAAGATTCACCCCCTCCGCGAGGCTGTCCGAGCAAAGAGCGACCGCCGTACTTTCGGAGCCGAGTGCAAAGGCTTCCATGACCTTTGATCGCTCAGTTTCTTTGCTACCAGTCGCCATGAAAACATCGTGCTCTAGTCCAAGCGATTTCAGTCCTTTCTGAATATAGGCGAGTGTGATCGGGGATCGGTCGAATGCGATCACCAAGTCAGCCTCACGAGTCTTTTTGGCGATCAGGTTTACCTTTGCTTGCTCTCTCGCATCACTCATCTGGCGGACCAGTGCCGCAATTCGCTGATAGACATCAATATCCTCGCGGCAAGCGGCATCGTGGGCCTTCGTGTCCTTTAGCCAGGTTGGTAAGTCAACGGAGAGGTGGCACTTTGGCAGACGGCCGCTGAGGGTGTTCAGTCGCTCGACGACGTTGCCTGTATCGGATCCTTTGTCGAACGACGTAAGTTGGTACACCTTCGCCGCCGCGATTGTGCCAAGAATATGTTCGAGGAGCGCGGCGCGAGAACTCCGCAGGGCGCGCATGATCTGATAGTGCGCCAGTGTCCTGGCGATCTTCAGCCGGTGTTCGAGAAATTGTTCCTCACTTATCCCGGCATGAACGAGGTGTGGCGGCATCCGTAACGGCTTCTCAAAATAAGTGGCCGCATGCAATTCGCCGGCTAGATCGGATATTTTGGCGGCCAGCGCTTGATCTTCTGCGGGCTCGTTCAGTGCATAGGTGTGCGGCGCGTGGCGTGGATACCGGCAGGGCCGACCCATCTTGTCTTTGTACGCCGGTGGATCTCGATCGATCAGCGCGTTCAGCATAGCTTTGGTTCGACGCACCGTGAATTTCTGAATCTCGCGGCGCAATTCCTCCAGTTCCGCATCGGTGACGCGCACGGCACTCGGCGAGCGAAGCAACTTATCGAACCTTGCGAGCGTCTCGTCTTCGAGATTATCGGCGCCCAATAGATCAATGATCGGCAGCAGATCCCGGATGCTGCGGTTAATCGGTGTGGCCGTAAAGATGACGACGTTATCGGCCATGTGCCGCATGAGGCTTTGGCTTCGATTCGAGGCCGTATTCAGAAAGTTGTGCGCCTCATCAATACACAGCAACTGGGTTCTGGACAGCCGATTGATCAGTCGATCGAACTTATCTCCCGCTCCCCGACTTAAAACGCCGTGCGAATAAACATCGAGTCCAACGTGGGCACCGTCGGATTCTCGCTGCCAAGAGCTCCTGACTGACATTGGGCATGCCATCACCGGGTTGTCCAAACGCATTCGCCCTGAGTCCAGCATCTGGCGGCGTATAGCGCGGATCAGATGCGCGCCAAGTAGAGTTTTTCCGGAGCCGGTCGCGTCGGCCACGAGGACACTGCCCTGGCGCGATAATACGTAGAGAGCCTGTGCGATTCCTTGAGTCTGGGCCGGCCACAGGGGCATTGCATCCAGGTCGGCTGATGCACTAATAAAGGCTTGGGCCCAGTCGCCCTCGAGAAGCTCGGAACAAGCGCGGGCCAGTGCTTCCTGCCAGGTAACGAAGCGAAGCAGCTCGCCCAGGAGTGCTTTCAGCCCGTCGGTGTAGTCCTGTCCCGACCGCCAGAAATTCTCAGCGATTGTTGACAGTTCGCGATACCGCTTCGACTCTCGGTCCCTGGCGAATCGGGCGTTGGCCTCCAGCTGACGAGCGAGTCCATTCTGAGTGAAGTTGCTCGAACCCAAGGTCGCCGCTTCATCCGCAACGTAGATTTTCGCATGCAAAGGGCGCGCAGAATCGGCAATCACCTTGGCGTGGATGGTTCCGGCGTCCAGCTTCTGCAAGCATTCGAGAATCGCGCCGCAGGTAAGCACCGATATCCCGTTCGCAATCCAGTGGTCACGAATCTGTCGGGGAAGGCCGCCTTTGCGTACGGGGTGATGGGTCTTGCTCGTTGGATAAGGCTCGTTGCCGAACAAGAGTCGGACATCGGTTCCGATTTCGGTCCTGCCGATGAAGCGAATCAGTTCATCAAGTGATGTGTAGCCCGTAACGATGAGAACCGACTTGCTTGCTGCGAGATCCGCCTCGAGCGTATCCCGGACTTTTCTTCCGGCCGCATTGATCGGGAACCGATCAGCATCAGGCCAATCGTTCGCCGGCAGCCTGTCGTCGAGATTGTCGGACGACGAAAATAGGTCAAAAGTCGAAATTGCCCTGTCCTTAAGAACTCCAAATGCCTAGACATTTTTACCATAGTATCGAATGGCCGAACGTGATCAGGATAGCGCTTTGTCGGCGAAAAGCTCATAGCGGGTGCGAAGCCTCTCAGGATCCGGACGTTCCTTGGCGCTTCGAGGAACAATCAGTTTTGCATCATTTATTGACTGTAAGCCTGCTTTCAACATTGGCCCGTCATTCTCCTGCATGATTGCAGGGCGTACGACAATTCGATAGTCGGGTTTGATACCGAAGTAGTTTCGGTCGAAAGCCGCGTGGTGAATCTTGCAAAGTGACAGGCCGTTGCTGACCACCGGCTCACCTCGGTCATCAGAATCAGGCGTAATGTGAGCCGCATCGAGGAGGTCCGCATGCTTGAGGTGGCAGATGGAACACTGCGTACGATACGCTCGAAGAACACGGTCGCGGAAGCTTCGCTGATGCATGCGCTGACGGACTAGCCGTGTGACATACTGTCTCCTTACAGTGTCATCGGTGTCGTCGCGCTCATAGCGCAACTGCATCACGTCGTCGGCCGCGACGGTGAACATTAACTTTCCCGGATCGTCGCCGACGATGAAAACTGGATAGATCGCCAGATACTGACCAGGCACCGTGCCGTAAAAATAGATGAGGGGAATGCGCTCCTGCATTGCGTCTCGCAACCGTCGATTTTCATGATGATCGGGATCAGTACCGCGATAACTGTAAAGCAGGTAATTACCGCTGGGGTCGAATGAGTCGGTGTAGGGCCCCTTCGTGGTGGTCGTTATCGAAAGCGGGAAGTACTGGATCTGGTTCGGCTTGAAGATCCCCTGAGGGCCGACCAGCTTCACATGGCCTCCGTCATACGGGAATCCATGCGCCAACAGGTCGCGTGAGAAAGTCTCATCCCCACGCAGCGCCTGTTCTTGAAGCCACCCGAAAGCCGCCTTTCGGCAATTGGCACTTCGCTCGTCTTCCACGTCTGTAGTCCTCTTGGTGTGTTGGAGAGCTTACCAGGCGAAACTCAGGGCTATAGATGTGCTGCATGAACTGGCGCTGCTTTTCCCCGCATAGCGCCGCAAATTGGGCAACGTACGCCCTGGTAGCTAGTTGATAAATAACAAAAAACTCATTAACTTAGCGTTCTTAAAAGCCTCGTCGGCTGCTGTGATTTCCTAAAGACACAGGTCGAATAAGGGGCTTACGTCGGCTTTGGTTGTGAATAATTACGTCGCGCGAGAGATTTCCGCAAAACCACGAAGCCGGTTGCGCGCGTTCTCAAATCCGCTACAATTGTAGCGAGTTTGAGAACGCGTGTGACCCCAATGCCCAAGCACCCAATTGAGTTCATGTTCAGCCCGTACCGGCGCCAAGTGCTGGCAGCCCTGTTTCTGTGTCCGGATGAAAAGTTTCATGTTCGTGAACTCGAGCGAATCACCGGTATTTCTGCCGGCTCTATCCATCGGGAACTCAGGGCGATGGCCGAATCAGGACTGTTGGTACGTCAAAAGAGCGGAAATCAAGTTTTCTACAACGCGAATCCCGACAGTCCAATATACGAGGAACTTGCGGCGATATTTCGCAAGACGATGGGGTTGTCATCTCTTCTCCAAGAAGCTCTCTCAGATCTCGACAACAATATCGACGCGGCGTTTGTCTTCGGATCAATGGCAAGCGGCCGCCAAACCTCAGGCAGCGACTTGGACATTTGCGTGCTGGGTGATGTATCACTATTCGACGTTGTTCATGCGCTGTCTTCAGTTCAGGAAAAGTTGCGGCGCGAGATTAACCCGGTCGTAATGACCACAACAAAGTTCGCGGCATTGGCCAAGAAGAAAGATCGCTTTGTAACTCGTGTATTAAGCGAGCCGACGATTTTCATAAAGGCGAGTAAAAATGAGCTTGCAAAACTTATCTAAGATTGGGCAACTAGAAGAGCACAATACAAATGCGGCGCAGGTTCGCCAAATGCTCGAATCGGCTGGGCGATGCATTGTTGATGCAAAGCAAACGTCGATTAGTCCTGAGACTCGACTTGATGCTGCGTACAGGGCAATCACCCAGCTCAGCTTGGTCGCGCTATGGGCCAACGGGTTTCGACCAACCAAGAGCAAGCCCGGACATCATCAGACGATGATCCAGTCGCTCGTACATACAGTCGGACTTGATCGGAATCACATGATTTTGCTTGATACGTTTCGCGTCAAGCGCAACGCGATTGACTATACTGGCAACGACGTTGATCAAGCCTCGGTTGACGAATGTATTTTGGCGGCCGAGCATCTTATGACTTGGGTCACGGCGTGGATTTCGGACAACAAGCCGGACCTCACGACGTGAATGTGACACCAAACGACAGCATTGCGAATCGAAACCACCATGCCCGGAATAGGTCCTGGCTTAAGGAAGCGCGTCCGGAGCGTCTGTTTGTGAACAAGTAGGAACAGAGGAAAGGAATGCAATCACCGTGGGCATATTATCTGGCGATCCACTGACACAGCTTTCGTTCTCCTTGTATGAAAACAAGGGTGTCTTTGCGTTACTGCTGGGGTCCGGTATCTCGCGCGCTGCTGACATACCGACCGGTTGGGAGATAACCCTTGATCTCATTCGCCGAGTTGCAAAGGCGCAAGGCGTCGAAGACCAACCAGATTGGGCAGCATGGTATAGAGAGCTGGCAGGCGAGGAGCCAAACTATTCAGCGCTGCTCGAAGAGCTTGCATCTTCACCGGGCGAGCGGCGTTCTATATTGCATAGCTATATCGAACCAACACCAGAGGAGCAGGAGGAAGGAAAGAAAACACCAACAGAGGCGCATCAAGCGATTGCAGAATTGGTGAGCGACGGATACGTGCGCGTGATCGTAACTACGAATTTCGACCGCCTGCTGGAGAACGCACTGCGCGAGGCCGGAGTAGAACCGACGATAATCGCGTCTGCGGACACCCTTGCCGGCGCCGAACCTTTCAGTCATTCGAGTTGCTACATTCTGAAATTGCACGGCGATTACAAGGACGCGCGGATTCTGAATACCGAGGAGGAACTCCGCGGCTATCCAGCAGAATACGACACACTGCTCGACCGCCTTTTTGACGAGCACGGGCTCGTCGTCGCAGGCTGGTCAGGTGAATGGGATCATGCGCTCCGTACGGCGTTGCTACGCGCGCCCAATCGCCGTTATCCGGTGTACTGGGCGGCACGCGGGGACCTAACTGATGGCGCTAAGGAGATTATCAGCCACCGGCAGGCGCGCATGGTATCAATCAAGGACGCGGACAGCTTTCTGTCCGGTGTCCTGCAGCGTGTAAAGACTTTGGCGCAGACACACCGGCAAAGTCCGATCAGTACCGAGCTACTGATCAATAGCACCAAGCGCTATCTGGGCAAGGCCGAATACCGGATTCGTCTGGACGAACTTTTCGAGGCGGAGACAAACCGGTTGTTGTCAGCCCTGTCCGAAGGCGATTTTTCCGTCCAGGGTGGATTTAGTGGCGAAGAGTTTAGGTCGCGCGTGGGTAAATACGAAGCATTTACCGAGCCCCTCGCCAAAATGGCAGGTGTCGTCGGCAGATGGGGCGGTCAGACCGAGGATCCCATGATAATTGATGTGTTGCGCACCATTTACGCTAAGTGCGCCGAACCCGGTGGTGGTACCGTTTTCTGGCTTAACTTGCGTACCTATCCGGTCGTCCTGTTGTTCACCGCGTACGGAATTGGTCTGACGCGTGCCAGTCGGTGGAAAGCGTTGCACGACCTTCTTTCGGAACAAATCACGACCGAATCCGGCTCTCCCACCCGTGTGGTTGATGACCTTTTTCTATGGGCGTGGCAGGGCGCAGACAATCAAGCCTGGCAGAACCTCAAAGGCTTTGATCGTCGGAAAACGGCCCTAAGTGACCATCTATTTGAGCTGTTCTCGGATTGGGCGAGGAGCTTTGTCGGTGTAGTTCCCGACTTTGCTCTGCTTTACGAGCGGCTCGAAGTGCTTTCATCGCTCGTTTTCTTGGAACGCGTGGATCTGGAGGAGCTTCGGGAGTCCGTAGCAACGCAGGATGTACACCGACATCAATGGATGCCTGTTGGCCGAACCAGCTGGAATAGAAAGACTAATGTCCAGTTGATCGCAGAAATCGGCGATTCTAAGCTCACGAGCAAGTTAATAGATGCTGGATTTGCGAAAGGCAGTGAGGAGTTTCTTCAGCTATCCATCCAGAATTTTCAGCGCATCTCTGCGCGCATCGGATGGTAAATGATGGGGCACATCAAATGCACGAGCGGCGAATAAGAAGAACCGAAGCGATCGGATTCGAAGTTTTATCCAACACGTAGTGAGTCATAAGAATCCGACGGCACCACCTTGCCGTGCGTGAATTTTGCGTGGTTCGGTCCTGATTAGTCCTGCATCGTACTGCAAATTGCGCAACGAACGCCCCGGTAACTGGTTGAAATAACTAATCGAATCAACAACTTACACGCTCTGAAAATCCGCGTGTCGGTGGTTCGATTCTGCCCCTGGCCACCATTTTCGTTCGGTGCATTCCGGTCACATAGTTTACGCGTTGCCCGATGCGAAAAATGAAAGCCGGGCTCCATCGGGCAAATGCAACGACGAGCTCGATCCGTCGATTTGCAGGCCCACTAGATTATCCGAACGCCCCCAAGATTGTTCACGATTACAACCGGTATCCGAATACTGAAGCGCTCTTGGGCGACCTGAGTGCCGCGTATCCCGGCCGAATACGGCAGGGACGGCCTGAGGAGCTACACCTTGGACATAGGGTTCGCAGCACTGTGAAGCAGATCCTGACGCGCCAGGTCCTGCGGAGTACTATTTTTCCTGTCGCTTAACCTGTTATTGCGCCAGGGCACCAAAATGGCCGAACTGATCCCGCCGCTGAATAGCTGTTCGTCCCGAATGCAGGCCGGGGAAAAGCGCTTTGCGCGCCGGCTTATCAGCCATCTTGAAGACGACTATCTGTGCTGGTATGAAACCGGTATTGGCTATCGTCCACGCTATACCGACTTCGTAATCTTGCACCCAATACGTGGGCTGCTCCTACTCGAAGTAAAGGACTGGCACTTCGACACGATTCGAAAGGCGAGTCCCGATTCATTCGAGATCCTTACCAACAATGGGCTGAAGAATGTCGCGAATCCGCATCGGCAGGCACGGCAGTGTTCGTACAAGTTGGTGCAACAACTCGAGAAGGATGACCAGCTAGTCCATTTAGATGGCAAACACAAAGGCAAACTGCTTATGCCCTGGGGCTACGGCGTTGTCTTCAGCAGAATTACGCGGCGTCAGTTTGATGAGAGCAGGCTTGGAGAAGTCATCCCGGAAGTACAGACTATTTGTAAAGACGAGATGGCTGAATCCCTCGATATGGAGGAATTTCAGAAGCGGCTGTGGGACATGTTTAACTATTGCTTTCACCGGACGCTGACGCAACCGCAGATCGATCGAGTCCGATGGCATTTGTTTCCCGAGATTCGAATGAATCCGCAGCCCGAACTGCAATTGCAAGGAAAGGGCAAACAAGAGATTTTCGAAATACCGGATATCATCAAGGTGATGGATATCAAGCAAGAAAAATTGGCACGTGGCCTGGGTGCCGGGCATCGCGTTATTCATGGTGTGGCCGGATCAGGAAAAACGATGATCCTGGGTTATCGTTGTATGCATCTCGCCAGACTACTGAACAAGCCGATTCTCGTGCTTTGCTACAACGTGACCCTCGCAGCGCGACTCCAATCGCTTATTGACGAGCAAGGCGTGAACGACAAGGTCAACGTATATAGTATCCATAGCTGGGCTAATACTATTTTGAAGACCTATAACCTGATGTCGCCGAAAATAGAGGACGGCAACTTTGATGCGCGAATCGAAACGCTTATAGAGCAAGTTGGAAAAGGAAACGTTCCCCGGGGCCAGTATGGCGCTATCCTGATCGACGAAGGTCATGATTTCAAAAGAGAGTGGCTTCGGCTGGTCGTCGATATGGTTGATCCTGATACAAACTCATTGCTTCTGCTCTACGACGATACGCAGTCGATCTATAAGCAATCGTCGGGACTGGGATTTAAATTGAAGGATGTCGGAATCGAGGCGCAGGGTAGGTCAACCATCCTCAAACTGAACTACCGCAATACCGAAGAGATCTTGAAGTTCGCCTTTGACTTTATAGGTGACTACGTCAAGCCGAACGATGGCGGGGATAGCGGCGTTCCAATTATCGAGCCAGATTCTGCCGGCCGCAGTGGGCCGTCACCGGTAATCGAGGTCTTTCGGTCATTCGATGACGAAGCTAAGCGGATCGCAAATGTATTTAGCAAGCTTCACTCGGAACGGGGCCGCGCCTGGTCAGAGATGTGCGTCCTGTATTGTCACAACTGGATGGGTAAAGCAGTTTGTGATGCTATGGAGGCGGCCAACATTCCTTTCACCTGGCTCAAGGATTCCAAGAGCAAGCACCAGTTCAATGTCTTAGAAAACTCGGTGAAAATTATCACAATGCATAGCAGCAAAGGTCTTGAATTTCCGACTGTCGCTGCATGCGGAGTGGGATCCCTGGGGGTCAATGAGGAAAGAATAGAAGACGACGCCAAGCTACTGTATGTGGCATTGACGCGGGCAACGCAGAACCTCCTGGTTACAAGCTCCAAGGAGTCACCTTTTACCGTCAAATTGCAGCAAATGATCAAGAGATACAAAACCCGGGTCGTGGCTTAAGCGTGTAATGCCGCGCCGCCAAGCACATTCTGTGTTGTCCGTCATGATCACAATGTCGAATAACCTGTATTTTAAGCTCATGGCGATTCTGGACTTTGACAAGCACCGGCGCGCCAAACGGCAAAGCAAGTCAGCGCGAAAGTTTGACGTGCAAAAATTGCTCATCGCCGCTGGCGCAGTTATTGCGCTGGCCAGCGCGACCGTCTGGCTGATTAGAGATGCGAAGGACGTCGCGGACAGTTTTGGCCCACCCGAAGGTTCCCTGATAGTGAACATCAACGCCGCCAGCGAAGCGGAGCTAGTCTCGGTACCTGGTATCGGACCCACACGTGCGGCGCAAGTTATTGCGGGGCGCCCTTACAAGAGCGTCGATGACTTGGAAAAAATTGCTGGCATCGCTGGCAAAACGCTTGAGAGCTTGCGGCCATTTGTCACGGTCGATGGCGAGACCCGACAGCGCAACTAATCAGGCGTAACTATCGATGTCGAATGCAAGTGAAACATTTGCTCAGTCCATCCAGGGCGCCGACAAGCCGCCCGGTCAGAAAGATTGGATTTGAAGAAAGCGATCAGTTTTCTAAAATTATTCGTTAATGCCACAAAGCGCGCGTTTGGTCCTGGCTAGACGGACAAAACGCTGTGTGAACTTTGCGCGAGACCGGTCGAGAAAGGCGGCTGAGCCCGCTCCTCCCGAGAGCTGCTAGAAACACGGCTTGTATTGCGACGTATTGTGGGTGCTAAGGTTTGCAAACATGACAGCACATTGTCAGTTTCTAACGATCAGCGATGCGTTTGAATAGCGGGCCGAGGAACGCAGCGATCTGGTCGAGAACCTGCTGAAACGATTCGGGGCCAGGTACGCCGGATTTCGCAAGGAATGCAGTCCACTGCTTTTCAAGTGTTTTGTTTTCGAGCAGGTCCGCTTGCAACTCATTAAAAGGTATGAGCTCCGTTCCGCGGTTCTCGAACGTCTGCCTGATCGCTTCACACAAGACAGCACCGTCAAAGTCGAATTGCCGCGACAGCCGCCAGATATCGTAGAAATCTTTCATTCGGCTGTTCAGGTTGCCGAGATACACCATGGCTTCAGCCTTTTCTGCGACGACGGTCTCTGGCGGATACATGCGCAGTGACCGAGCAGGCAGATCGAGAATAACCGGATACTTGGCCTGCACGACGCCAGGATGAACCGTGTCGCCAAATCTCACGTCGATTTGCATGGTGATCCTGGCTTTGCCAAGCAGCCCACGAAATCGGACACGCACGCCTTCGTAGTCAGCATCTTCCTTGATCTTCTGGGCCGTACCAGAATCCGGGTCGAAGAGCAGGCCGCCGGCATCATCCAATGCGCAGACTTCGCGGACGATGGACGCAAGACCCGCGGGCGTATTGTGGAGAAATGCCAGGTAATCGATATCGCGTGTAGCGCGACTGTCCGGTACAGCCCAGACACGAAACAACAGCGCGCCTTTCAGGATAAACGAATTCGCTGAGGCGAACAGCTCAAGCGATACAGGAGGCGCTCCATTGCGTAGTACTGAAGGACCTCGTTGAACGGTCTGCCCGTCTCCCTCGCGACGTTCAGCAGCCGCTGGTGTACCGATGCCGCCAGGCCCATGTTTGCCGGTTTCTTCACAGAAGCGCTTCCAGGTACGGCCGCATGACGTTCTCGACGCGGCAGACTTTAGCGTATTCGATCAGTTTTCTCGGCTTCGGCTTGCGTTGATCCCGATACAGGGTCACTGCCTCAAGTACGGTATCCATGCCGATCTTGTTCCGGTATTTGAAGCAGTCTGCCAGTGTCTTTTCGGCGCTGTAGACTTGCACTGGTATCTTGTCGATATGGTGAACCTTGATCCCGGCTGTAAACGCTTCACCTGAAAACCAGTACAGCTGAATCGGCGGATACTCCAGGCGTGGTGGTTCCGTTCCTCTGCTCACCGCGATCGATACAGAATGTGGTATCTGGGTCGTGATGTCGTGGAAATGCAGCGCCGAAATGAGACAGATGACGCCTTTGGGTATCTTGTTGGCGATGGTTACCAGGTCCGGGTCCGAAAGCGGCGGCAGATCGGTGAGACGGTAGAGCCCCCGGTCGAGGCATTCCAGCACGCCAGCATCCCGCATGGCGTAAAGTGTGCGAGGGTGAACGCCGTGGTTGAGAGCTTCGCTCGTACGCAGCATGCCGCCACTGCGTCGGAAGACACGGCGAGCTGCATCAAACAGTTTGTCGGATGCTCGGATATTCATCGGACAATAAAACCAGCAGATCTATATAATTGCTGGTATTACTATCCATTTACCTTGCGTGTATTTTGCGTGGTTCGGTCCGGATTAGTCCTGCATCGTACCGCAGACAGCGCAACGAACGCTCCGGTAATTAGTTGAAATAATAAATAGAATCGATAACTTACACGCTCCTAAAGCCCGCGTGTCGGCGGCTCGATTCCGTTCCCATGGATTTCCTGGCCGTCTGGCTGAGGATGTCTGGAAGATTGATGCCGACCCGACTATTGTTGGCGACTGGTTATTTGTTCGAGACCCGTCGAAACCAACCTGCCTTTTCGTCGACGCGGCATTCCTGGAGAAATCAGTTTGAAGACTATTGCTGCACTACTTGCCTTTCTTACGCTTGCCTCTTTATCTCACGCGGAGCAACGATTCGATTTTGCATCGTTCAACATTCCGGCAGACGGACGCATCGTAGTGCCTGTGGTCGAAGGTGAGTCATTAAGCGGCATCGCCGCAACGATCGATCAGCGAATGGATGGCGCGCTCACGGTTGCTGCGGCGGAAGCGTCATTTCTCGGCGAAGCGAACGCAACGGTGACACTCTACGGTGTCGCGCCCTATACGCGCATAGATCTGGTCGGCCTGGGAGCAAAAGTTGTCAACCGCGCCGCTGCTGAGGATTTTGGCGGTACGGCCGCATCCTTGCTGGCGGAAACAAAGGGTGGCAGCGTGCAGATTCTCTGGGATGTTGCTAACGCGGATCGGGACGCTACCGCAGCGCGCGTCGCCTTTGGCTATTTGCTCCGCAGCTATCGTTTCGACAAGTACCAGGCAGACAAAATTGATCCGGATACGCGCCCGGTCGTACGCATCCTGAGCAACGACAGCTCACAGGCGACGTTCGAGGGCGACCTCAAGCATCTTGCCGCAGGTGTTTACTTTGCGCGGAACATGCCCTCGGAACCCGCCAACCTTGTTTATCCACAGGTGTTCGTCGACAGAGCAAAGGAGCTGTTCGAGGGACTCGATAACGTCAAAATCAAAGTGCTGGATGAGAAAGATCTGCAGCGGCTGGGCATGGGCGCGCACTGGGGCGTTGGCAAGGGTTCTGCACGTCCGCCCAGGCTATTAATCATTGAATACATGGCCGGGGGTAACAGCCCGCCAGTCGTGCTCGCCGGCAAAGGGATTACCTTCGACACAGGTGGTATCTCGCTTAAGGACAATGACGGTATGTGGGCAATGAAAGGCGATCTCGGCGGCGCGGGCGTTGTAACAGGTACCGTGCTGGCCGCAGCGCGTCGCGGTGCTCCGGTCAATGTCGTCGCATTGGCAGCGCTTGCAGAGAATATGCCCTCGGGTACGGCAATCCGGCCGGGTGATATCCTGACATCAATGTCAGGCATTACGATCGAGATCATTTCTACCGACGCCGAAGGGCGACTGGTACTTTCCGACGCCGTGCACTACGGCCAGGTCACTTACAAGCCCGGCGTGTTGATTGACGTCGCAACCTTAACCGGGTCGGCGGGGCGAGCATTGGGTGATGACTATGCCGCCGTTTTCGGTCGTCACGATGAACTGATAGAACAGCTAACCGAAGCGTCCAGCGTTGCAAACGAGGCGATCTGGCGACTGCCGCTGGATGATTCCCACTTCAAGCAAATCGAATCCGAGTATGCCGATATCAAGAACAGCGGTGCGGGCAATCCCGGCGCCAGCGTCGGCGCGGCATTTATCGGTTCGTTTGTTGCTGAGGATCAGGTCTGGGCTCACTTCGATATCGCAAGTGTGGATCTGCTGGAGGAAGACCGGCCGACCATACCGAAGGGTTATTCAGGCTGGGGCGTGCGAGCACTGGATGAGTATTTGCGTCGGCATCATCAACAATAGGCATCAGCTGGAAAAGGGGTCGAACCGATTGTGTCGAGTATGGGGAGAAGTGAGTTTCGAACTGCGACTGCTCGACAAAGCGCGGTTCGACCCAGATTCTCGGTCCCTCTACGTCATGGTGATGTGATAACCATTGTGCTTACGGATGTTTAGTACGCGGTTGTCATCGAATATCAGGTACTGACCCTTGATTCCCGCGAGGCAACCCTCGATCTCCGCCTGCTTGTCAAAGCCAACACTCTTTACCTTTTCCGGGTACCGTTTGACGGGATAGTTGATGGAGTAGACGGTGTCATCGCTGTCCACGAACCGCCGCAGGTCGGCGTCTAGCGTGCCGGTCAGCGATGCTTTCGTGGCGGCAAGGTCCGCATTGATCACCTCATTCTTTAACATGCGTTGCCAGTTTGTTCGATCGGTCAGGTGCTCTTTCATGGCGACTTCAACCAGGCCGGCCGTGTAGCGATTCGGGACGCGGGCAAACACGATCGCGTCGGTGGCGCCCTGATCGATCCAGCGGGTGGGAATTTGTGAGGCCCGGGTGATGCCCACCTTGATCGCGGAGCTCCGCGCGAGATAGACAATCTGCTCGACCAGGCAATGTTTCTCGGCCCATGCCATGTCCCGCGCCTCGCCTTCGTGTGCCCGGCATAGCTCCGGGCGGATGATGCATTCGCTGGCCTCCGGAGCGTTCCGAAAGCACGGGTAGCAGAAACCCTGCCCGAAAGATTTTTTCGTCAGTTGGCCACAGGCAATGCAGTTGATTGTACCGTCAAAACTCAGCGTGATGGTCTTGCCGATCTTTGCGTTCATATCGATCGAAGTACCATCCAACACGAGCGTGTAGTGCGCGCAATCCTCAAATCGGGTCTGCATTTTTCGCAGGTTGCCGGAAAGCTGTGCTTTGGAGTTCATAGAGGCTGCCTGAAAATCCGCGGGTCAATGCTTGATTGAGTCAGATCCCGTGGCGGCCATCTCGCCCGCCGCGTACACCACCTCACCACCGACCACGGTCAGTAGCACTTTGATGTCGGCGATCTCTTCTGCCGGAATGTCGAACAGGTTGCGATCGAGCACGATGAGATCCGCGAACTTGCCGACTTCCAGCGAGCCGGTCTCGTCCTCCTGATGCAGTTCATACGAAGAATTGATTGTGATCGCTCGCACCACGGCGTCACGACTCAGCCCGGGATCCTCGCCAAGCCGGCCCGCGTAGCGCTCCGGCGCATCGGGAGCATTGGTTCGAGTGACGCCGACTTTCAGTGCGAACCACTCGTCGAGCGGATCGACCGGCCAGTCGCTGCCGTAGGCAATTCGTGCGCCGGCCTCTTGCAGGAAACCCTGGGGTTCGAGGTACTTGAAACGCGCCGGCCCAAGATAATCCCTGAGACCCTCGATCGTATCCGACGCAGGTTTGCCCCACTGGAAAGAAAGAACCGGGACAACATCGAGCTCCGCGAATCGGGCAAAATCCGACGGATCCACGATCTCGGCGTGCGCAATCGCCGCGCGGATATCCTGCGGCGAGTACTGCTTGCGCATAGCCGCGAACCCGTCGAGTGCGTAACGGGTCGCCCCGTCACCATCGGCGTGAATATGCGGATCGATGCCCGCGCCAGCCAGCTCTAGCAGGTACGTCTTGAGGTCGGCGGCGGAAAAGTAAGGCGGCGGACCCGTGTTGTCGCTCGACACCCAGTCGGGCTTCTCATCCGTACCTCGATTCTCGAAGTAAGGCTCAAGCATCGTGCCAGTCAATGACGGCGCTGCAATAACGCCGTCCATGAATAGCTTCGCATTGCGGACCGTGATCGTGGGCCGCGGCGTTATCGGTCCCTGGTCGAACTCGCGCGCAATCTTCAACACAGATGCGACGGCTTCCCCCGCGCTCTGCCCGGGTTCCCCGCCAACCAGCACCGCAAAGTGACTGCGAATAGTCAGCTTGCCCTGTCGTTGCAACGTCGCATAGACGTTGACGTCACTGTGTTCGGCGGATGCATCCAGGAACGAAGTAATACCCTGGGCATTCATTTCCCTGAGCGAGGCCAGTCCGGCGACGAGCCGCTCCGCATCTGTGGTTTCGGGCAATAAATCATCAAACAGACTTTGCGCCGCATCTTCAAAAATACCGGTTGGCCGGCCTTGCGCATCATGGGCTATTTTGCCGTTCTTCGGATCGGGTGTGGAGGGCGTGATTTCGGCGAGTTCGAGCGCCCGGGAATTGGCGAGCGTCGTGTGTCCGAACGACGAGCGGACCAGGATCGGGCGCCGCGTATCCAGCACATCGAGATCGGTAAAGTCGACTTCGGTACCCGGCGGCAGCATGTTCTGCTGGAACCAGCTCTCGACTTCGAGCCAGCCATCGGGCTCCTTGTCGCGGCTGCCATCAAGACAGCCCTGGATTCTCGCCCTGAACTGCTCGACGGTCAGCGCCGCATAACTCAGGCTGCAGCTAACCAGTTTGAGGCCACCCGACAACGGGTGCATATGTCCGTCCACAAGACCGGGCATCATCATGCGCCCGTGCAGGTCGACAATTTTCGTCTCGCGACCGGCGAACTTTTGCGCGCCACCCTCGTTGCCGACATAAACGATGACACCGTCTCTTGTGACGAGAGCTTCTGCTGTGCTGCTGCGAGCGTCGACGGTGTAGATATAGCCATTGCGGTAAATCATGTCGGCCGGGGGCTCGCCCGAACATGCCCCGGCAGCACAAACAATGATCACGCAACCGATAATCGACCAGACTTTATTGTTAGAAATGTCGGTATCTCCCCGTTAGACTTCGCTGCCAGTGTCCATGCCAATACCGCCCTGAACTTGCCTGTCGGGCGTGAAGCACAAGTGCAGTTTACCCCTGGCCACCAATTTGCCGCCAGCATTCACCGACGATGTTCTTCGAAGGAACTACCTGGATACCAGTTGCCAGAAAAAACTATTTAAAGGGCTTAGGGCCGCAACCAAATTCAGTTCGGCCTGTATTGCTGCAATCCTGCATTTTCAATCATTGCCGCGTACCGCGGATTGTTTAACAAATCATCGGTCACTGGCAGGCCAAGGTGTGGCACGCTGAATACCAGCAGGTATAAGGTCAGCGGGTTGCGCTCGGCAACTATCCGCTCCGCTAGCGCAAGAAATGCTTTGGTGTTCCCTTCGATCGCGTAATGGTAGGCGAAGCCCGGCTCCAGGGCGGTGGGATTGGCCCGCAGTGCATCCTCGATTCGGGCTCTGGAACGCGCGAGGTCTTCATCCGCACCGCAGAGGTGGTAGCCCCATTCCATCCATGAGTCCATCAAGGTGGGTGGCTGACTGTTGATGAGGTCCTCCACCTTGTGCAATTGCACAAGTGATTCGTCACACTGATCGTTAAATGCCAGCATCAGGCCGTTCTTTACGTAGGACCAGCGCGAGTTGGGATGAAAGCGATTCCAGTCAGTCGTGATTTGAGCTGCCGTCTCGAAGTCGCCGTGCATCATTGCGGCAATGCCAAGTGCGTGCATGGCGCTCGAGTCCAGTGCGTCAATCGCCAGTGCCTTGCGAGCCATTTGCATGGCACGTTCCGTCTGCAGGGTTAGTGACAGAAAATCGGCGAATCGGTGATAGGGAACAGGGCTCTGCGGCGCCAGTGCGATCGCTGCCTCATACGCTTGCTGCGCCTTGTCCCAATCGAGATCGACGTATTGCAACATGGTCGCGAGTGCCGTCTGCGCTTCAGCAAGCTTCGGTGCCAGGGTAACCGCGGAATACGCAGCGCGCTGCGCTTCCAGCAGCATGGCCTCGTCGCGACCTATGTCGTAGGAGATCATTTGCGACAGGGCATCGGCTATATCGGCCTGCGCAAGTGCAAACTGCGGATCCCGCTGGATGGCGGCCCGCAATTCGTCGATCCCCTGGTAGATGTCCTCAGTATTGGTTGACTGAATCAGGTAGTGGCCGCGCAAGTAATGCAGGTAGGCCTGCGGATCATCAGTACCGCCCGAAGCACTCGACTGCACGCTGGCATCGGAGACTTTGAGCACGAGTCCGTCTTTGATGGACGCAACGATAGACCTCTCAAGGAAAAGCACTTCACCAGCCGGTCGCACCAGGCGCTCACCCCAAAGTTGATTGTCATCCCGTGCGTCGACAAATGACGTGGATACGACGATCTGATCATCCACTTTCTCGAGCCGTCCGCGAATGACGCCGTCGACGCCGAGCTGTTCAGCTATCGTCGCCGTGTCATCGCCGGCGTCGCGCAATCGAAAAGCAGCGGACTTGGAGCTGACTTTCACATCGGGAATAGTAGCCAGCCAGTTGATCAGGCTCTCGGCAATGCCATCGCACAGAAACTGCACACCCGGGTCGTCGCTGAGGTTCTCGAATGGCATCACAGCGATCGAACGTGCAGGTTCATAAGACATCGCCGTCCGTGCAACGGGTGCATCTGACGTCGACCAATACCAGTAAACACTTCCGACGGCGAATGCCACCAACAAGCTATAGATGCCAACATCGGTCTTACTGGGTGCCTGCGCACCGTCTTCACCGTGTCGCCAGTTAATAATCACGGCGGCCGGAAACAGAACGATAGCAACAATAATGCTGACCGTCAGCAGCCGCTCATCCAGACCGTAGTTGTCGATGAAAAACTCGACGACCTGGAGCCAGATGAATGTGACGCTCGGGTAAGCAACCAATACGCGCCAGATGCGTCGCTTTTTTAAATTGTCGAGAAGACTCAGCACTAAAAACGTTCGTCTGCGGGTTCTTGCAGCCTCATTGCCAGTATTTGCCAGCGCTCATCCTTGCGCATCGGATCGGCGCTGGGGTCCGTGTTCAGATACATCATCGACGAAGGTCGTTCGTCCAGTGCCCGATTCACATACGCGAATGCCTGGTCCAGGTCCGGCAACCACGCATAAACCAGTGCAATTTCGACCAGCGGCCAGCCGTCTTCCTCTGCCGTCGCGAGCAATCCGGTGGCCAGATCCGCCTCGCCGGCCACCGCGTACGTGAACGCCTGGCCCGACGCCAGGTAGGGCGCGTTACCGCCAACGTCAACCGCCATTTTCGACGCGGCGATAGCCTCGTCATTGTTGCCAGCCATTGCACTTGCAAGCCCGATCCAGTACCAGGCGTATGCGGAGTCCGGTTCCAGCTCCAGCATTTCCCGTGCTTCCTGTACCGCTTCTGCCCAGTTGCGATTGAAGTAGAGGTTCTGAATCAGTATCTCGCGTATTCGCATGAGGCGCGGGTCTATGGCCACGCTCCTGCGGGCTTCGGCGACGGCTTCATCGAGCCGACCGGAATCACGCAGCGACTCCGAGTACAGCGAGCGGATAGCGGCATCGCCCGGGCTCAACTGCAGCGCTTTCCGCAACGCTTCTTCGCTCTTTTCAAAATGCCGGTACAGCCTGTAGATGCTACCGAGTGTTGCATAGGCCTCGCTGTTGTCAGGATCCAAAACCAGCGCACGATGAGCGGCATCCTCGGACTCCGCGAGTACGTCGTCATCCCAGTAATGCCACGAAGACAACTCGAAAATACTTCGCGCCAGTCCCGACCAGGCCGGCGAAAACTCGGGGTCTTCGTCAATAGCCTCACGAAACAGGCTTACAGCGGCTTCCATGTTCTTTTGGTTCCGGCTCTTGTCGAGCAGGTATTTTCCCCGAACAGCCAGGTTCCACGCGGCAAGGTTTTCCGTGGGTAAGTAATCGATTCGTGCCTGAACGCCGGGCAGCAGCTCGGCATTCAAGGCGCTGGCTATCTTCGATGCAAGGCGGCTTTGAATCTGGAACAGGCTGGCAACGGTAAGTTGCTCATCGTAACTTGCAGCCCAGATTCTCTCATCATCCGATGCACTCGTAAGATAGGCGCTTACCCGTATGCGATCTCCACCACGTTGCACGGCGCCCTCGAGTAAGGTCACCACACCCAGTTCCGCGGCGATCTGGCGGCTGCTTTTCTCGGTGTCGGCGTACTGCATGACCGACTGACGCGAAATGACTTTCAGTCCTTCGATCTTTGCAAGGTTGGTCACCAGCTCATCGTGAATACCGGCCGCAAAATATTCGTCCTGCTTTTCGTCGCTGCGAATAGAAAATGGCAGCACCGCAATCGATGACCCGGCAACAGTCGCCGGAGATTCCGAGGCGACCGCGAGGGCAGCAGTTTCATCGTTGTCACTCGAATCCAGCAGTGGCAACAGTAAGCCGGCAACTCCGCACAATCCGGCAATGATCAAAATCTCCGGACCGCTGACTCGCTGCCGCCCCTGCTCGCCGTGATACCAGGCCAGTACCAGCGCAACAAAGAACCCCAGGATCAGGACAACGTCGACGCCGCGGGCAAGCGAGTCGGTGATTCCCCAGTGACCGCCCAATACATCGATCAACTGCAAGAGCATCCACGCAGCCGCAAGATAAGCGAGGCCCCACTGGACGATCTTGCGCTGCCTGAGATTCTCGAGGAGGTTCACGAATTCATGCTTGCCGAGACGCCACTCCGGTCACGTTGGAGCCGACATGTTCTGAGCACTGTCGAGATCGACGACACGCTATCCCCCGTTCCGCTTCTTCTTATTACTGCGGATTCTACCGGGTTTCCGACAATCTGTGGTCTCCGTCATGATCACAGTGCCGAAACACCGCCAGCGAAGCGGAGCTGATCTCCGTTCCAGGTATCGGAGCCTCTCGTGCGGCGCAGGTAATTGCGGGGCGCCCTTACACGAGCGTCGATGAGTTGGAAAAAATTGCAGGCATCGCTGGCAAGACGCTTGAGAGCTTGCGGCCTTTTGTCACGGTCGATGGCGAGACTCGACAACGCAACTGAGCAGGCGAAACCAGCGATGTCGGATGCGAGTGACGCTCTCAAATCCGCTCCAATCGTAGCGACTTTGAGAACAGACGTGACCTGCCATGGCCGAAGCGGGACTTTTGATACGTGAAAAGAGCGGCAACCAGGTCTTCTACAAAGTCAATCCCGGCAATCCAATTTACGAGGAACTCGCGGCGATATTTCGTAAGACGATGGGACTGACCACGCTGCTGCAGGATGCGTTGTCTGACTTGGATAAACGCATCGACATAGCGTTTGTCTTTGGATCGATGGCCAGCGGGCGCCAAAGTATGGGTAGTGATCTGGATATCTGCATCCTGGGTAATGTTTCGTTGCTCGATGTTGTCAAAGTCCTGTCTCCGCTCCAGAAAGAGTTGCGGCGGGAAATAAACCCGGTCGTCATGACTACAAAAAAATTCGCAGATTTGTCCAGGAAGGAAGATCGCTTTGTGACTCGGGTTGTAAGCGAACCAATACTATTCGTGAAGGCAAGTAAAAATGAGCTTGCAAAACTTATTTAAAATCGGGCAACTCGAAGAACATGAAACAAATACGGCGCAAGTACGCCAAATGCTCGAATCGGCCAAACGGAGTATCACTGATGCGAAGCAGACATCGATCAGTCCAGAGACCCGTCTCGACGCCGCCTACCGGGCAATTACATAGCTCAGTATGGTCGCGCTGTGGGCGAACTGATTTCGCCCCGCGAAGAGCAAGCCCGGCCATCATCAGACAATGATCCAGTCACTGGTTCACACGGTCGAACTTGGTCGGGACCGAATCCTGTTACTTGAAACATTTCGCATTAAACGCAACGCAATAGACTGTACCGGCGATGACATTGATGAGGCCTCTGTCGACGAATGCATCGAGGCGGTAGAGCACCTCTTGCAGTGGGTCACCAGATGGCTTCTCGACAACAAGCCCGACCTGGCGGAATGAATCCGCTTTGGTAATTTTGAAATACGTTTAAGACGCCCTTTCTTGGGCCGGCCGCGTTCGGCTCTGACCAGGCGGACAAAATGCTGCGTGAAGCCTACGCGAGACCGGGCGATAAATACCGCTTCTCCTTACTCTCCCGAGAGTCGCTAGAATTACGGCTTGCATTGCAACGTCTTGTTGGTGCTAAGGTTTGATCCATTCACTAAATACGCATTGCAATGAAACTTCACGTTCTCAGCGACCTGCACACGGAATTCGCCGATTTCTCACCAGCGGACACCGGCGCGGACGTTGTCATTTTGGCCGGCGACATTGGTGTCGGCTTAGGTGGTATCGAATGGGCATCTCGCCGGTTTCCAAAGCTGCCGGTCATCTACGTACCGGGCAATCATGAGTACTACGGTCACGACATTGGATTTACTGCCGAGCTGAAGGCCGCCGCACCCGCGAACATTCACGTCCTGCATAACGACACACTCGAACTCGACGGCGTTCGGTTCCTGGGCAGTACGCTGTGGACAGACTTCAAGCTGTACGGTGACGGGGAGGCCTGGTTCGCGCGGCAGCGTGCGAAGCAATGGATGCAAGATTTCGCGTTGATCCGAAACGACGAGCGGCGATTCACACCCGAGGATTCCGTCCTGCTCCATGAGGCGAGCAAGGCGTGGCTCGAGGGCGAGCTGGAGAAGTGGTTCGATGGCCCGACAGTAGTTGTGACACATCACTTGCCCGCCGCAACGTCGGTTGCAAAACGATACGTGAACGACCCATTGAGCCCGGCGTTTGCAAGCAGGCTGGACGACCATATCGAGACCCATCGGCCCGAACTATGGATTCACGGACACACCCACGTGCCCTGTGATTACCGGCTATTCGATACCCGGATCGTTTGTAATCCAAGGGGATATCCTGGCGAAAATGGCCGGCCTGAATTCAGGGATGATCTGGTTGTCAGTGTTTGCCAAAGCCAACTCACCCCTGCATAGGCGATCAATTCTGTCTGGGTTGCGATTATTGCTTCTTCCAAGTAGCGTTAGACCAACACCTAGTAACAAATAAGAACGGGGAGTATCCACATGCGAGTTTGCTTTTTGACGATGTTAGTTATCCTTGGTAGTGCTGCATCTAGTGTTGTGGCGCAAGCCGATCCGACGCCGGGTTACAACAACGAAATCCCAGCCGAAATCATGACGCCGGATACCGTCAAAACGCGTGTCGGAACACTCCGCTTTTTCGACGGTATGCCGGATAAAGACACGGTAAGGCTTGCATACGACAATCTCGATTTCATGCGTGGCGTCGACGCATTTCTCAACTTCATTCCCGCCGCGTCGATCGAAGGTCTGCGTCGCGGTCTGGCTGAAGCCGGTGTTGATCAAGCGCACCATATAGCGGTGTTCGACAAATTGGCCGACTCCAACTCGCTGTTTCTGACGGGCAACACCGATACTGTTTATGCCCTCGGATTCCTGGATCTGGAGCGAGATGGTCCCACCGTTGTTGAAGTCCCACCCGGCGCCGGTCCCGGAACCGTCAATGATGCGTTCTTTCGTTTCGTTGTGGACATGGGTGCCCCGGGCCCGGATCGCGGCAAGGGTGGCAAGTATCTGATCGTGCACAAAGATTACAAAGGTGAAATCCCGGAAGGCTACTTCGTGGCCCGATCACCCACATACGTGAACTGGTTGGTCCTCCGCGGGTTTCTGGTTGACGGAAAACCCGAGGCGGCATCCAAGATGTGGCGCGAGCACCTCAAAAGCTATCCGCTCGCCGATGTTGCGAATCCGCCAAAAATGAAATTCGTTAATACCACCGGCAAGGCGTTCAATACAATCCATGCGAACACCTACAAGTTTTACGAGGAGCTTCATGCTGTAATAGCTCGGGAACCGGTCGACTTTATCGAACCACAGCTTCTCGGCATCGCAGCCGCAATAGGCATCGAGAAAGGCAAGCCGTTCGCGCCGGATGACCGTATGAAAGCGATCCTTACGGAAGCCGTCGCGGTCGGCAATGCAACGGCACGCGCAATCTTGTTCAAGCCGCGCTCCGAGCTTGCCTATTATTACGAAAATAGCTGCTGGCAAACAGCCTTTATCGGCGGGGACTACCAATGGTTCGTCGAAAACGGTGAGGGTGCGCGCAACATGGACGCTCGCACGCTGTTCTTCTATGGGGCTACCGTCAATACGCCGGCCATGGCTCTGAAAATGATCGGTGCTGGTTCTCAGTATGCTTATTGTACTGTCGACAATTCGGGCGACTATCTTGATGGCAGCAAAAATTACCGGCTTAACATTCCTGCCGACGTGCCTGCGAAGGACTTCTGGTCGGTGGTCGTTTACGATCCGCAGACGCGCTCGATGTTACAAACCAGCCAGCCGTATCCAAGTAAGAATAGCGTCAAGGACCCGCTCACGACTAACGATGACGGTTCCGTCGACCTCTATTTCGGCCCGAAAGCGCCGAAAGGCATGGAAAGCAATTGGACCGAGACGACGCCTGGTAAAGGCTGGTTCGTATTGCTCCGGCTTTACGGGCCACTGGGAACATGGTTCGACAAAACCTGGCAGCCTGGCGAATTCGAGCTGCTTGAATAGTTAACAAAGGCCGGGATTGGGCACAGAGGCCTGGAATGGGGGTCATGCATTGGTAAGTTGCTGATTTCAGGTTCGGGAATTCAGCTTCTTTCATCATGGCAAGCTCCTACATCAAAAGGCTTCCCAGTACCTCTTGCCCACTCTCCGTATGCAGCCAGATAATCGCCCCACAATTCATCACTACCGTTCCCCAGAACGCGGTACGAAAAGAGGTCTTTTTAGACTTGTGTCGTAGTGTCTCTTGCGCGATCAACCCACCCGGCCAGCCGCCAATCAGACCCAGCATCAGAAGCGTACTTTCACTGGTGCGCCAACTTTCGCTTTGTGCTGCCGATTTATCGAGCGCATAAGCGACAAAGGTAATCAGGCTTAGAGCCGCATACCCGATCAGGACAATCACGGGGAGATTGCCAGTCATTGCAGATACGCCAATTGCGGCAAGAAAAAGTACCGCGACGATCATCGCTGTTGTATTGCCCTTCTTCGCCGACTTTTCTTTGAGCTTGTCGCCGGCAAGAGTGGCATTCGCCGCACATAGCCGACCCTGCTTGTCTTTGGAAATCGAGTAGGTTACGACTTCATTGACTTCGGGTCGCCGATTGCGATTGCCGAGCGCCTTCACATGAATAAAGATCTGTTTGCCGCCAGTCAGAGGAGTGATGAAACCGTAGCCCTTGTCGTCATTCCAGGAGCTGATCTTCCCCTTCGCGCGCATGCGATTCTCCAACTTTCCAACTTTGTAGCAGGTATTGGATCAATCTTGCCCGAGAAAAGTCGCTCACAAAAGCCGCTCAATAAATAACTCCTGACAGGACACCCACGATTATCGACCGCATTTTCCGCACTTTCGTGCAGATTCGCTCACGATTATCGTGGGTGTCCTGATTACCGGCCGCATTTCCTGCACTTTCGTGCAGATTTGCTCACGACTATCGTGGGTGTCCTAATAGTTGTGGGTGTCCTAATAGTTACTACATCCCGACGGCCCGGAGCTGGACGTTCTGCGCCGTGACTGCTGCGCCAAGTTCACGCAGCAGTGCTGCGCCATCACCGCGCCAGGCACTGCCGTGCATGCATGCCAGCGTCTTCGGATTCAGTTCGGCGAGCCGCTCGAGCGTCGCCAGCGTTTGCGGCGCATGCGCGTAGTAATCCAGCGGTGCCCGGTATGCCTCGCTTGGCCCTAGAATGTCGGACTCCGTCAGCGCTGTTTCCCCGGCGCCGCCTTGCGTAAACAAATCGCCGGCGAAGAACGTGTCCGTGCTTGTATCGAACATCAGGCCACAGTCCCAGCCGTGGGGTACGTGCGGTGTGTCAAGCCAGCGCATGACGTGCTTGCCTAGTACCAGGTCCTCGCCATCGGCAAGTGCCCTGGGCTTTCGGTTCGCATAGTCTGTGAGGGAAACCATGGCCGCGATCCTGCTGCCAACCGCTTCGGCACGCGGCGCGATCGCGAGAAATTCGTTCAGTGCACCGCATTCATCAGACTCGAAGTGCGAGATGCCAATATAGCGCAGCGTTTCCAATGGCAGAACCCGGCTGATTGCCTCGCTCACGAACGGGAACAGTGCCCGCGGACCGGTGTGGAAGATCATCGGCTGGTCGTCCGCAACGAGGTACTGGTTGAAGTTGAACTTGTCGCCGTTCGGCGAGCTGACTGGCGTGTTGATGCGGTAGATGTCCTCGGCGATCTCGTGGAGATTTGTGCCGGACTCGGTATTCGTGATCATGAGCAGGCTCCTTCGTAATAGGATGAACAGTAGTGTTCAACGAAATAGAATCTACGCCGACTGGAATTGCTTGTCAATAGTTCAGTAAACAGCTATGATCACCCAAATGAAAACGCGCAAATATCGTCAGAAACAGCGGGCTGCCCAGCAGCAGGAGACGCGCGAACGCATTGTTGATGCGGCCATGGCCCTCCACGAAGAAATCGGTCCGGCGGCGACGACGATCAGCGCCCTGGCCGACCGAGCCGGTGTGCAGCGTCTGACGGTCTACCGGCATTTCGCGAACGACCAGGAAATCTTCCAGGCTTGCAGTACGAAGTGGATGGGCCGGCATCCACCGCCCGACCTGTCGGCAATTCCGGCGGGGAATGCGGCGGAAGCTACCCGCGCGATCCTGCTCGCGCTCTACCGCTATTACGACGCTACGCAGGACATGTGGCACTCCCTGTACCAGGACCTCGGAAAGGTGGACGGGCTCGACGAAGCCATGGGCGGGTTCGACGACTACCTCGCGACGGCCGAGAAAGCCGTGCTGAGCACCTGGGTGCCGCAGCGATCAAAAAAGCTGCGGGCAACCGTGCGGCACGCGCTACGCTTTTCCTCATGGCAGTCTCTCGCCGGGCAGGGACTCAAGCCAGGATCGATGGCGACGCTTGTTTGCACGTGGATCGCGGCGGCCGCCGCCTGAGAATCCCGGAAGCGTGCATCGAGCGGACTTCCGCGAGCTTAGATGTCTATCGCAGAACCGCTAACCATCACGCCGCCTTCTGCAGGAACATCGACCGACAACACACTTGGTCGCCCCATGGTCACGCCCTGGCGAATGGTGAAACTGAAAGGTGCGGACCGGAGACCGGAATCGCGGAGGTAACCGCCAAGGGCCGCGGCGGCTGCGCCGGTTGCAGGGTCTTCGACTACCCCTCCAACAGGGAACGGATTGCGCGCATGGATCAGCGAGTCGTTCTCGCGGCAGATCAACTGCAGCGTCGTCAGGTTTTCGCGCAGCATGATCGATTTGAGAGTCTCAAAATCGTAGTCGAGATCCGCGAGCCGCTCCTGGCTATTGGCTGCCAGAACCAGGTGCCAGGCACCGGCATAGGCCTTGACTGGCGGAATCGACTGGTCAAGGTCATCCCCCGACCAGTGCAGCGCCGAGAGCACCGCTTGTTGCAGTTCCGCGCTCGCCGGCTCATGACGCGTGTCAACGGAGACCAACGACGCCTGCATCTGCCCGGCGCGGCGTGCGGCGCTTACCGTTACCTTGCCTACCGCGCTCGAAAGCGTGTAAGTGCCCTCACCATTTTCACGACCAAGCACAACACCCGAGGCAATGGTCGCGTGACCGCAGAAGCTGACTTCAGCCTCCGGACTGTAATAGCGGACCGTGCGATCTCTGCCGGATGTCGGTGCGATGAATGCTGTTTCCGAGTATCCAACGTCTGCCGCGATCGCCTGCATTGTTGCGGCATCTGGCAATTGCTCACCGATCCAGACGCCGGCTGGATTTCCGCCAACACCGCCATCGGCAAATGCAGACAGTCGATACAATTTCCCCTGCGCCATCAGGCGGCTCCATCCACCAATGCAGCGGACTTCAGTTTGGCCGCGACACCTGCAATGTCCGACCACCAGCCCTCTTTCGGAAAGAGCTCCTCAAAAAAGTCGTTGAAAACCCGGACTTTCGCAGTGACATAGCGATTGCCGGGATACACAAGTATCAATGGAGGTCCGGCTGCCACGTAGTGCGACAACAGGGGCAAAAGTCTGCCCTCCATGACGGCCGCATGCGCAAGGCCGTCTGGAACCTGTGCGACACCCGCGCCGACCGCTGCCATTTGAATGGCAGCATCAAACGATGTCAGCCGAAGATTACCGCCCGGCACAAGTGTGACAATCTTGTCGCCGACGCAGAACTGCCAGTCCCGCGGCCGACCGCTGGACGGTGAAATCAGGCGAATGCAATTGTGCCCCGATAATTCATCGAGCTCGTGCGGCATACCGTGTTGCCGGACATACTCCGGGGACGCACAGGTCAGCCAGTGGCCCGGGCTCAGTTTTCGCGCGACTAACGTGGAGTCCGCAGGAATTTCGAGTCCGCGTATCGCGCAATCAATCCCTTCTTCGACCAGGTTTACAGCGCGGTCGGTAAGCACAACCTCTACCTCAAGCTGGGAGTAGCGCCGCATGAACGCGGTGAGACCGGGATAGAAAATCGTATTAAAAAAAGACTGTGGTACAGACACACGCAAGCGGCCGCGCGGCTGCAACTGGACGCCGGAAAGGTCGTCTTCCGACTCTTCGATCTCATCGAGGATGCGAATGCAGCTCGCATAGTATGAGCGTCCTTCATCAGTGACGCTGAGCTTTCGGGTAGTGCGATGGAGCAATCGGACGCCAAGTCGTTTCTCGAGTTGCCCGACAGCATCGGTAACCGTGGTTCGCGATACACCCAGTGCATCCGCCGCGCGTACAAAGGCGCCGTGTTCGACAACGCGCACGAATACGCGCATGCAGAAAAGCCGGTCCATAGGATTATCCCGAACCACCGAACAGTTAATTTATTCCTGCCGGCTTTATCCGGCAATAGGTTCTCTTATAAATTTTCCTCTCCCCATCAGGCCGTATTCGCATGCACGACTTCTTCCGAATCAGAACAATCAGTTGCCTCGCGCTCTGGTTGCTGTCTGGCCTGCCAGGCACGGCCGCAGCTGCGGATGGGGTTCCTGCTCGACTCAGCGAAACGGGATTGTTTGTGGCAGGTACAACTCGTATCCAGCCCGGGAACCGGTCCTTTTCACCGCAGTACTCGCTCTGGTCTGACGGTGCGACGAAACGTCGCTGGATCTACCTGCCGCCCGGCAGTGCCATTGACGCTTCTGACCCCGACGCATGGAACTTCCCGGTCGGCACGCGACTGTGGAAGGAGTTCAGTTATAGCCGGCCGATCGAGACCCGCTATATCGAACGCTTGCCAAGTGGTTCGTGGCTGTTTGCCGCCTATGTTTGGAACGACGATGGTTCTGACGCCATCCTTGCGCCGGAGGCTGGCCTGCCCGGCCATGTCGCCAACGAGGCGCCGGGAGGGCGATACCCGATCCCGTCACGCGAAGATTGTCTCGCCTGCCATGAAGGGGCGGCCGTACCCGTGCTCGGATTCAGCGCTTTGCAACTATCGCCCGATCGTGATGGGCAAGCCGTGCGGGCGGAAACCCCGCATCCGGCGGACTTGCTGCTGACCAGCCTGGTGTCGCAGGGCCTCATCGTGAACCTGCCGGATGAACTGTTGGCGCGGCCGCCAAGAATTACCGCGCCGTCGCCTGCGGCACGTTCTGCACTCGGCCACCTGCATGCGAATTGTGGACACTGCCACAACAATGGCGGGCCGCTGACATTGCTTGATCTTGTACTGGCTCAGAGTGTTGCCGGTGGAGTAACAAGCGCAGACGACATGTTGCAGACGCTGGTCGGACAGCGAAGCGATTTCGACCTGCCGGGCGCAAGCCAGCGCATTGTGCCCGGGCTGCCGTCACACAGTGTGCTTGCGCTGAGAATGCGGGCACGGGACCCGCTGACACAAATGCCCCCGCTTGGAACGCAGATTCCGGACAGTGAAGGGATTGCGCTCGTAGAGCGCTGGATTCGAGAACAGTTGTAAATTCTGAGGAGTACTCTTATGAACGCCATTTTTGACAAACAACGCATGCTGTTATCAGTGCTGGTTGCCTTGCCGATTACTGCCGCGATTGCCGACGACGACAAACTGGACCGCGGCCGCTACCTCGTGACCGTTGCCGGGTGCAATGACTGTCACACACCGTTTGTGCTCGGGCCCAATGGTCCGGAACCGGATATGAGCCGCATGCTCAGTGGCCACCCTGAGTCCATCGAGCTGCCGCCGCCACCGATACTGCCCGACGGGCCGTGGAACGTTGCTGTCGCCGGTACCAACACGGCCTGGTCCGGCCCATGGGGTGTCAGTTTCACGGCAAACCTGACGCCGGACCGTGAAACGGGATTGGGCAAGTGGAGCCTGCGAAATTTTCGAGACACGATTCGAACCGGTCGCCACCTGGGACGGGGTCGCGCGATCCTGCCGCCAATGCCGTTTCCAATGTACAAGCACTTCACTGACGCGGATCTCGACGCGGTTTTTACGTACCTGCAGTCGATACCGGCAGTCGCTAACCGTGTACCTGAACCGATTCCGCCAGGTGATCCATCAGCGGTGGCTGCCAATTGAAATTCTTCGAATCGCGAAATCGTAGTGTTTGTTCAAGTCGTCCAGGGCGGCAGCTTTAACACCGCCGCCCTGCAGAAAATTTGCCAGCGGACCGTATTAGTAATCCGATGCTGCCCAACGCAGACCATCGGGTTCAATCCCAACCGGTATGCGCCGCAATTCCATGCTGGTATCCAGGCTAATTTCGGCTACTGCGTTTTGCCTGGGATACGAGGCATATGCCAGTTGACGTGTCGGATGCACTAACAGGTTGAGCGGCTGGTCTTTTAGGCTAATCCGCCGTCGAACAGCAAAGCTGTCGCGGTCAACGGCTACGAGCTCGGAGGATCCGAAACACGCAATCCAAACTTGATTCTGTGAATCCTGACTAAGCGCGATCGGGAAACTGCAAACTGAGTCGATGTGCTTTGCCACCGTCGGCGTGCGTGGATCAATAATTGAAATCGACCCGTCCGTTGCATTTGCAACCCAAATACTGCCGGCAATAGACAGCAATCCTTCGCTACCGGCCGCCAAGCGCACAACCTCTGTATCACCATTGTCGAGCTTGATCAACGTAACGGACCCCGACTCTGTATTAGCAACTGCGAGTGTTCGCGTTTCGGGTTCGAAGCTGAGGACATGTGATCCTTTCTGCCGCGTATCGAAATGATCGATCGTCTGACCGCTTTCGAGATCAATGACAAGCACACGCTTCTCCGTTTCGCAGGTCACGTAGCCGCGCTGTCCCAGTAACCAGCTTGAGTGCGGTTTGGCACAATCTTCAATAACTGCGTCCAGCAGAACAGTCCCGTCTGCAGTATTGATGACCGTCAATCGCGAATTCAGCGCCTCGACAAAAGGTGGCCGGACGGTAACTGGCTGCATATGCGGCTTCGGAAACTCGCCGTAGCCCGTTGCCAACACACGAGCGTCGCTGACATTCGACAACAAGTGCGGCCCCTCACCAGTAGTTACACGCGTCACGACCTCGCCGCGTGCCAGGTCGACCATTGTGATCTCGTGCGACGACCTGTTTGCAACCAACAGGGCCGGTGCGTAGCCGGCCCGAATCTGTGCACGAATCGGGGCCCAATCCCGAGTAACAAGCTGTGCATGCCCACCGATCGGCGCGGTCGTGTAAAAAAGAACTCTGCCATCGGGGTGAAGTCGCGGCATCAGGTCGCTATGTTGGGTATTCACGTTCCCCAGAGGCGTCGCGTGTGTCCAGCCCGCGGGAGTGCGCCAACTGTAGTAGAGATCGCCAGGCGTTGAGACGTTTGTCGGGCGAGAGGACGCTTCGAAAATAATGTCCCTTTCGTCGGCAGAAACCCAGAGATTCCATTCTCCTGCAGGCGTGTTGATGGCGGGGCCCAAAGGCTGTGGTGTCAGAAAATCACTGCCTCCCGGCTCAGCTCGATAAAGATCGCCCTGACCCTGCCCGCCTTCGCGGTCCGACGCAAAATATAGTGCGCCTGAGTTTGAGACGACCGGGGAGTATTCCGTTGATGCTGAGTTTATCGAAACGTATTCAAGGTGATTCTTATCGACCAGGCTGTATCGCCAGATGTTGGCATCGGGCGACTCGTCATCGTCACTGCTCGGCCGATCCGATACAAAGTACAGCCATCGTCCGTCAGGAGTGACGAACGGATCGTCATCGGAGTGGCTCCCGGAAAATTCAACTGGAGCTGGCGTGCTCCAAACACCCTGTCGTTGCTGCGAGGTATATATGACTTTGTGAGATGCCTCGCTACTTCCCCAGTTGCCGTTCCAGGCAACCCAGAATGCCGTCGTCCCGTCGGGAGAAAATGTCAGGCCAAGCTGATTTTCCAGGCCCGTATCAAAAGCGCCAAGATCTTGCGCACTCGCAGTCTGCGTCACTGTCGGGACGATCAGGCTGATTACTGCAGTCAGCCAAAGTAATAATCTCGCTTTGGCGGTTGCCCTGCCAGGGTTCATTTCGTCAAGCCTCGGATCGCAAACATTGCAGGATTCGACCGTCTCGCGTGCGATTTGATCCCGGTCGTGCCTATGTCGCAAGCGTTGTATGAGAATCAGCGACGTTCGAGTGAATTGACAGGAGGGACAGCCTGACCAACTACGAGTCAGCATCGAGCCCGGGGGCGGCCTGTTCCATGTCGAGTTCGAAGTGAAAGGACGTCCCTGTACCGGGTGCAGAGTCCACGGCCAGCTCGGCGCCCAAGAGTGCAAGAAACTTCTTGCAGATCCCGAGACCGAGACCCGAGCCACCGTAACGTGAACCGATCTCGTCGTTACCCTGGCGAAAGTCGTCGAAGATACGATCGATCTGGTCCTTTGGAATGCCGATTCCGGTGTCCCGGACCTCAAAACCCACGCGTGCACAGTGGTTGTCAATGTCCAGCAGCTGCACCACCAAGCCAACCTCTCCGCTGTCCGTGAACTTGACGGCATTGCCCAACAAGTTGCTCAGAACGCGGCCGAGCTTGATCGCGTCAGTAAGCAGGCGCGGCGGCAGCCTGGGGTCGATGTCCACGTCGAACCGAAGCCCCTTGCGGTGTGCCTCGATACGGGTTTCGTCTCCGAGCCCACGAACCAGTTGGCGTAAATTCACCGGCTTATTGATCAGCCGCATATGTCCCGCTTCGATTTTGCCGAGGTCAAGAACGTCGTTGACGAGGCGCAACAGGTTGCTTGTCGAGGACTTGAGCATGCGCACGTACTTTGCCTGGTCCTCATTAAGAGGGCTCATTTCCAGCAACTCACCGATCGTCGTCAGCGTCGACAGTGGTGTGCGAATGTCATGACTGATCATCGAGATCAATTCACCCTTCATACGTGCCGCTTCCTCGCCGGCGTTGCGGGAGGCGAGCAGCTCGCGCTCGTAACGCCGACGTTCTGTCGCGTCCAGAATGCTCGCACGGATGCCGATGACCTCGCCGTTCGAGTGCCGGCGCACTTCGGCATTGAGCAGCACTGGTACGATGCCGTCCGGCCCACGGATGTCCAGTGCAATTTCCTCGACATGGTCCTGCATGAGAAGCAGTGGGCCGACATGCGTCTCATAATAAATACGGCCGCCTACGGTCAGTAGCTCCTGGAAGCGAACCTGGCCAACCAACTCGTCCAATGAACGACCGGACATTTCCGCGACTCTGCGATTGGCCCGAATGATCGTACCCTCTGCATCGGCCGACAGGAAACCGCATGGTGCATTGTTATACATCTCCTCAGCGGTTTCGCTGAACAGGTCGTGCCTGCCGGACGAGGCCAGCCCGGTCACAAAAAATTCCGGAGATGTCGGATCGTTTCTGCGGGGGCGCTGAGATTCGGGCAGTGTCCGGTGGCTTGTAGCATCACCAACTCGCTCTGCGGCAGCACGTGATGCACGAATCGGCCCACGGGTATCGGAGCAATGATGTCGTCCGCGCACTGCAGCACCAGCGTCCGCGCCTGGACTTTGGCCAGGTCGGCGCGATTGTCACTGAGGAAAGTGACCTCGGCAAACTGGCGCGAGATGGCCGGGTCGGCGCGGCAAAAGCTGTTGGCAAGTTCCTCTCCCAGTTCGGGCCGATCGGGATTGCCCATGATGGCGGGAGCCATTGCCCGCGACCAGCCGAGGTAATTGCTTTCCAGTGATTCGAGCAACTCGTCAATGTCATTGCGTGAGAACCCGCCCACGTAACCGGCATCGTCAATATATCGTGGCGAGGGCCCGACCAGCACGAGGTCAGAGAAAAGCTCAGGCTCCCGATTCGCGGCTAGTACGCCTATCATCGCACTCACCGAATGACCGACGAATACGCCTTTATTGATATTGGCAGCCTTTGCAATCTCGATCACATCCGAGGCATAACCGTCGAGCGAGTCATACTTCTCGGGGTCGTAGGCTTTGACGTCTGAATGCCCGAAACCGACGTAGTCGAACAGGACCACTCGAAAGTCTTTCTCAAAGGCGGGCGCCACCAAACGCCACATGTTCTGATCACAGCCGTAGCCATGGGCGAACATGATCGTCCGCTCACCCTGTCCGGTGATGGCTACGTTGTGGCGTTGACTGGGATCGTTCATTCAGGCTCGCTTTGTTGGCGGCGACCGACGCTTTCACCAAATGGTGGTAGCTCTAACAGATATCAAGGGACTTGCAGGAAATGGCCAACTTGATCAATTTAAATAGCTGGTTCATTCAATCTCTTCTGGCGGCGCTGCTGCAAACTGCAGTCTGAATCAACCCAACCCTAATCTCGAGGAGAACCATCATGAACGAAATAAGTGAAAATATCTGCCGCTGCAATGAGTGTGCCGGATCAAGCTGCGCCTGTGGCTGTCAGGATACTGTGTCGGAAAAAGCCTGTGGATGCCACTCTGATTGTAACTGCTCTGGCAACTGTGCCTGCGCGGAGGCCTAGTTAAGCCGTTCGGGCAATCGGCCTGCCGCAATTTTCGGCAGGCCGACATTTTTTTTGTAAGCTCGGGCACTTCTTCAGGAGCACGGCGAGACAGGCGGCAATCCGATCAAATACTCCATCGTGCTAACTGTGCTCCTCAAAAGGTGAATCAATCTCGAAGAACTGCCCGCGCATCAATGCCAATGGATTAATGCCAAACATCCGGCGGAACGTGCGTGTCAGGTGCGCGGCGTCGGCAAAGTCGGCCGCTTGCGCTGCGTCGGTCATCGATTCACCGCGGCCAATTGCCAGCACTGCGCGTGCCAGTTTTCGCCACAGCAGGTAGTGGCGAAACGGAAGACCAAGCTGCTGCCTGAATAAATGAGCGAAACGGCTCGGAGACAAGAACACCGTCGTCGCGACGTCCTCCAGGCTTACCCGAAGATCGGCCGACTGGTTGATCCTCTTTAAGGATTTGCTGATGCGCGGGTCACGGCGGCGCAAGGGCGGCACTCCGGCAGACAATGCATGCACGCAGTGGCGAACGAGATCGTGAATGTCCATCGCTTCCAGCGGACGCTCATGAAATGTCCGGAACGCCGGCGCACAGTCGGCGAGACGCGCATCGGGGACGAAGGTAATGGGCTCGGTGAGGCTGGTGCGCAACCAGGTGCCTTCGTTGGACTCCGGATCGACGAACAACATGACACTGATCGCACCACGACCGTCGTAACTGTGGCGAACATCCGGCAATACGATGAATCCGCGCCCGGCCTGCCAGTCGTCACCGTCGGTGCAGATTGCGGGCTCGCCATCCAGTCCGATGACAATCTGAATGGCGTGATGTGCATGGGCCCTGACGATGCCCTCGCTGCGACCGAGCAACAGGAAGCCCCCATCCCATAAATACCAGCGCGGTTCTGACAGCCAGGCTGTCGCTACCTCGTTCTCAGCCGGTTTATTCAAGTTCACCGCGCGCCCCGTTCAATCTTTTGACCGTCGCAAAACCTAAAGTGCAATCCCGCGGCCACGAAGCGCCGCGAGTTCAACGAGTTCGGAAACTTTAAAGGAGATAGACATGAAAACGTCAGCCCTCAACGGAAACGTCCGACATCGGCACAGGTTCCTGGCCACCATGCTGGGCAGCATTATCGTCCTAATCGCGACGGTCGGCTATACGGCGAGTAGCCATAACATCAGCCGGCCGGCGAGCAAGGAATTCGGCCAGGGTCCGCGTGTTTCGCTCGGCCGGAACTACATGGCAACGCTGGAGGCGGCGCAGCCTCTGCGCCTTCGGAAGATGCAGACCGTTCGGGTCCGTATCGAGGATGTTGCCGGTCACCCGGTGGACGGTGCTGGCATCACCATCGACGGCGGTATGCCCCAGCATGGGCATGGATTGCCGACGCGCCCGCGGGTAACACGAAACCTGGGCGGCGGCATTTACGAGATTGAAGGCGTGCGCTTCAACATGGGCGGGTGGTGGCAATTCAAGCTTGCCATCAGTGGCCCGGCCGGCGATGACTCCGTCACCTTCAACCTCGACCTTTGATTAAACCGAGGCAACCTGGCCATGCGCAGCAAATTTACCGTGTCAATCCTGGCTTCGACGCTATTGCTGGCCGTCTACGACGCGTTCCTGCATGCGGAGGAGTGGACGGATGATCAAATCCGGGAACTCAGTTCAATGTCACTCGGCGAATTGGAGCTACCGCCGGACCCTACCAACAAAATGTCCGGCGATTCGGCCGCCGCGGCCTTCGGGCAACAGCTATTTTTTGATGAGCGTCTTAGCTCCAACGGGCGTGTTTCCTGCGCGAGCTGCCACGACCCAGCGCAAGGTTTTCAGGACGGTCAGCCGCTGGGTACCGGCGTCGGCCAGACTGCTCGTCGCACGATGCCGATTGCCGGCGCCGCATACAGTCCGTTCCTGTTCTGGGATGGGCGCAAGGACAGTCTCTGGTCGCAAGCGCTTGGACCACTCGAAAGTCCCGTAGAGCACGGCGGTACGCGGGCACAATATGCGCAGGTGGTCGCGCAACACTACGAGGCCGAGTACGAGCAGATTTTCGGCGCATTGCCTGATCTGACCGGAGTGCCCCGGGTCGCCGGGCCCGTGGACGATCCGGTCGCACGGCAGGCATGGAACCAGCTTACCGAGAATCAGCGAGATTCCGTCACAGGTGTGTTCGTTAACATAGGAAAAGCCATCGCCGCCTATGAACGCCAAATCCTGCCTGGCCGTTCCCGCTTCGACGATTTCGTCGATACGCTGGTCGCAACCGGTCGCGCGCCCATTGGCGTCTTGAGCTCGGACGAGATCGCGGGCCTGAAACTTTTCACAGGCAAGGCCAACTGCACGCAGTGCCACAACGGGCCCCTGTTCACGAACAATGACTTTCACAATACAGGTGTGCCGCCGCGCCTGGCCTCGTCGCCCGATTCCGGGCGGCTTATCGGCGCCAGTGACGTGCTGCATGACGAATTCAATTGTCGGAGTCGCTGGAGCGATGCCAGTCCCGAGCAGTGTGTTGAACTCGAGTACCTGGTGGCCGACTCGCCGACGCTGCAGGGTGCATTCAAAGTGCCGTCATTGCGTGACGTCGCGACGCGCGCGCCCTACATGCACGCGGGGCAACTGGCTACGCTCCCCGATGTGCTCGTACATTACAATCAGGCGCCGCCCGCCGTCATCGGCAACAGCGAACTGGTGCCGTTAGGGCTGACGGACACGGAGCTTCGGCAGGTAGTCGCATTCCTGGCGTCGCTCACAGATTCAAGCCGTCACGCGGACGCAACTCGACCCGGCCGGCAAGCCTTTTAGCCAGAACAGGAACTCACTCATGAATATTCAAGCCAGCATTCTTGTTGTTGCCGGAAGTATCTCGCTGACTGTCACATTGATGTTGGCGTGGTGCCTGACAGGGATACGTTACCTGGAGATGGGTTTTCTGAAAAAGCTGTTTCCGAGTTACCAGTACTTGCTGAAGTCGCACATTGACTACCTGTTGATGACCGGCCTGTTGATGGTCTTCTTCCTGCTGTTCGATCATTTCCGGCTGTCGCCCCCCGCGGTGATTCTATTGTCGATGACCATCGGCTCACTTTTGAATCCGTTCGGCTTCCTTGTGCTGGCAATAAAGCCCAACCTTCGCCAACATCCGGCCACGCCGTTCGGGGCGATCATGACGTGCAGCTTTTTGCTGACGACGATCGGCTATATTGGGGCGGCCTGGTCCGTTGCCCATGCAGCGGTGCTGACATCGTAGGAAATCCTGGGGTGGGCAATGCGTGATCAAGGCACCCGGCCAACCACCAGCAAGTCCCTGCATTGGAAGCTTACTTTCAAAGGTACAATTAGCGTTTTAACCGGCGCCGTGCGCGGCGCGGAGCCGAATAATGAATTCAACAGCTAAGTGCAGCATCCTCCTTGGCTTCTTTTTCCTGCTGCCGACACTCGCCGTGGCAGCGGACACTCTACGAGCCGATGCCGATCGCATGGAGCAGCGTATCGTCGCGCTTTCTGCATTTGGCGCCAACACGGATGGCGGTGTCGACCGTATTGCCTTCAGTAAGGCTGACCTCGCCGGTCGCGCTTACATTACGAAACTGATGAAAGCAGCGGGCCTTTCGGTACGCCTGGATACAGCAGGCAATATCATTGGGCGGCGCGAGGGCAGCCAGCCGGATCTGCCGGTCATCATGTTTGGCTCGCATATCGATTCCGTGCCAGGCGGCGGTAATTTCGACGGCGACGTTGGTGTCATCGGCGCGATCGAGGTCATTGAACTGCTTAAAGCAGGCAATATCCGCACGCGGCATCCCCTTGAAGTCGTCAGTTTTACCGACGAAGAAGGCGGTCTTACGGGCAGCCGGGCCATGATCGGCGAAGTTGACGACCGGACCCTGAGCGTCATGAGTCACAGTGGCATGACGATAGGCGAGGGCATCCGCGCGGTTGGCGGTGATCCGGATCGCCTCGACCTGGCCGAGCGCAAGCCTGGAGATATCAAGGCCTTCATCGAGCTGCACATCGAACAGGGTGCCATCCTGGATGAGGAAGGTATCGATATTGGTGTCGTCGAAGGCATCGTCGGCATCCGCTGGTGGGATGTCACGATCGAAGGATCCGCGAACCACGCGGGCACAACCCCGATGAATCGCCGTCGCGATGCAATGATCAGTGCGGCCGAGTTCATACTGGCCGTAAACCAGGTGGCGACCAGTATGCCGGGAGCGCAAGTCGCGACGGTCGGCAAAATTCGCGCAGAGCCAGGCGCACCCAACGTGATTCCTGGCAAAGTCGTATTGAGTCTCGAGATTCGTGATCTCTCTGCTGCAAAGATGCAAGCTGTGTTCGACGACGTCCGCGCCGCGAGCGATCGTATTGCCGACGCGCGCTCTACGCCAATTCGCTATGAAGAGCTGAACGTCGCTTCACCGCCGGCCCCGACCAACGAAGCCATGCGGCGCATCATTGCGACGTCAGCCGACGACCTGGGCCTGAGCTTCAGGCTCATGCCGAGTGGCGCCGGACATGATGCACAGGATATGGCACAAATCGCACCGACCGGCATGATCTTCGTGCCAAGCGCGAAGGGCATCAGTCACTCGCCGAAGGAGTTCACATCGGCGAAAGATATGGCGCATGGTGCGAGCGTGCTTCTTCGAACCGTGCTCGAGATTGATGGTGGCGCGCTGGAGTAGAGTCTGCGGGCCGCGTGGCTCGGCGCAACCGCGATATGGTCAACGTTGCCGTCGAGTGGCTGGTTCATTCCGAACACGGGCTTGGCCATACCCACGTTCTTCTCGAGTAAATGACTGCTTGGCCTGGGAGGTGCGAATACCTTACGCGAGATCGGACGTTCGCGAGAAGTTTACGCCGGTATTTTCCGCGACCCCACAAACCTGTGATCGTGGAAGCCGGGTGAGATTCCTTGCGGCGCCATCAGGTCAGTCGAAAAGGGCGAACAGCGCAGCAAACCCGCTCAAGTAGGCAAGCGGAACGTACCAGCCGTGTCGCAGCCAGGAAATGACAGACTTGGCCTCTGGAAACTGTGTCGACAAAGCAACGCCCGCCGAGGAACCGAACCAGATCATTGAGCCACCAAAGCCGACCGCAAAAGTGAGCGCACCCCAGTCATAGCCTCCTTGCTCAAGCGCGAGCTTGGTGAGCGGGATGTTGTCGAACACAGCCGACACGAATCCGAGCCCGACGGTCGTCTGCCAGGACGGCGTCGGCAGGTTCTCCACCGGCATCATCGACGCACACAGGACCAGCGACAACAGAAACACACTGCCGAGAGCTGCAGCCGGCACGAGCTTCCAGTCGGGTGCACGCCACGGTGTCGTTACGATCAGGGCAGCCCATACCGCCGCACCCAGGAACGGAAAGTGATCGCCGAGTCCCGCAAACTGTGTGTTGACGACAATATTGGTGCCGATTACCGAGCCGAGGATGATGCTGACAATCGCCAGCCTGGACCAGTCCAGTCGCAATCCCGGTGGCGGATCGCTGACGATTGGAGAAAATTTCTGCTGCGTCAGCGATGCCGGAATACTGAATACAGCCAATGCAACCAGGGCGGGCACGAAGGCGGTTGCTACTTCCCGTGCAGGTATGCCTTCAATCCACAACATCGTGGTGGTCGTATCGCCCACGACACTGCCTGCGCCGCCGGCGTTGGATGCGGCGACGATGGCCGCCAGGTATCCGATATGAACTTTTTTGCGAAAGACGGAGGACGCGATCGTGCCGCCGATGATTGCGGCCGCGATATTGTCCAGAAAGGACGACATGACAAAGATCAGGATCAGCAGCGTAACCGGGCCGCGCCAGTCGTTGGGTAACAGCGCCGGCAGGAGTCCCGGAATATGGCTCTTCTCGAAATGATCGGCAAGCAATGCAAAACCAACCAGCAGTCCAAACAGGTTGGTCAGCACGACCCACTCGTGACCGAGGTGTCCGACGAGGCCGGCGATCCCGGACACACCATCGAAGCCTGTAAAAATCAGCCGGTAGGCGGTGATTGTCGCAACCCCGATTAACGCGACCCGCAAAGTGTGGTGGTGAAAAATCGCGACACCGAGCAAGGTGAGCGCGAACAATATGAAAGCAACCGGAATTCCGGCAATAGCCGGACCCTGCGCTGCAGAAGCTGCGATGTTGGTTATGGGCACGACTTGTATGCGCTGCTGGCCGAGTTCTCGGTTGTTATTTAACGGCTGTCACTTGGGCGCACGAAAACGACTTGACGCCTGATTAGCGTGCTGCACGGTATCTTGCTTTCTACGATCAGGACGGGCGATATTATTCCTCAACGGCGGCCAAAACAATTGACATTAATCGAGGCGTAACAAGAGACATGCCTGTTGTGGTTGCGCCGCAACGGCTTTCATCTCGGAGCATGTCGCTTCTCCGCTTCCACGAACACGCGCTTTACGGTCGGGAAGTCCGTGCGGATCTTTTTGTCGATACGCGAGATGGTCATCTCCAGTTCCAGCGCCGTCGTTTCGTCCGCGAAGTTGACGGAGAGGTTCAGCAGGATGAAATCGGGACCCATGTGCATCGTGAGGACCTCGTTGACGTGTTCGACCTCGCGAAATTCCTGCACCAGGGTCCGGATGCCGTCGACGACGTGCCGGCCCGCGGACTCGCCGATCAACAGTCCCTTGGTCTCGTAGGCGAGCCAGATGGCGGTGGCGGCGAGCACCACGCCGATCAGGATCGAGGCGGCGCCGTCGAAGTACAGGATACCGGTGAGCTGCGTCAGCCCGACGCCCGCGAACGCAATGAGCAGCCCGAGCATGGCCGCGCTGTCCTCGAACAGCACGACGAACAGCGTCGGGTCCTTGCCGTGGCGTACCGCCTCGAAGAAACCGAGCTTGCCCCGGGTCTTGTTGAATTCGATGAAGGCATAGGCCCAGGCGACGCCCTCGAACACGAGTGCCAGGCCGAGGACGATATAATTGATGTATGCGCTGGTGATCGGCGCCGGATGCAGGACGTGCCGGATACCTTCATAAAGCGAAATGCCCGCGCCGACCGAAAAGATCAGGATGGCGACGATGAAGCTCCAGAAGTACACCTCCTTACCGTGCCCGAACGGAAACTGCCGGTCGGGCGGCTGCTTCGCCTGCTTGAGGCCGTAAAGCAGCAGGACCTGGTTCCCGGTGTCCACGACCGAGTGGATGCCCTCCGACAGCATCGCCGAGCTGCCGGTAAGCGTCGCTGCTGCGAACTTGGTGACCGCGATGAGCGCGTTGCCGATCAGTGCGGCGAAGATGACCTTGCGGGAACCTGCTGACATGATGAAGTCGCCGGACGAGTAATTGCGCCATCATAGCAGCGGTGTACCTATAATGACCCGCGACGCGTGCATGCGTCGTTCACAGACACCTCACCCGGAACCGCCGACCATGTCACTCAATAATTTTTCGGACCTGCTGCAGGCTGCACGCCAGCAACCAGAACCGCAGCGGCTGCTGCTGGTATTTACCGCCGCCGAATTACCTCACGATCCGACCGACGAGGAGAAAGCACACTTCGAGCGCGGCGAAGGGGGCGCGCTGGCCCCGGTGCTCTGCGTGGACAAATTGCCCGAGGAAGTCGCGAGCTTCGCCGCACTGCTCGACGAGGCAAAGCACACCGGCATCGGCTGGGACATCCTGTTCGTCGCCACGATCTCCGGTCGTCGCGGCGTCGCCCCCAATTCCGACGAGGCGGTGCGGCCGTTAAAGGAGATGGTCGAGGCGATCAAGGGCGGGCGCATCGGCCGGTTCCTGGCCGTAACCCGTGAAGGCGAGCTGGTGCAGCTGCAGTAAGGATGTGCCGGATCCCCAGCGTACCGATGGTTTGGCGTCGCCTGTTTCGATTGCGAGAGCGCCTGCGCAGAATGCGAGCAGTACCAATGCGCTGACCGTCTGCGGCAGTGTTAGGTTTCAGCACCAAAAAACTTGCGCGCCGCCAGCAGGACCCCGATAACCACCAGGCTCAGCGCGCCGACCTGCAGAATCTCGAACGGCCACAGGTTGTGGGAGGTCGGGTCGCCGGCGGTATCGACGACGATGCGCAGCACCACGAAAAGCATCATTACGACAGGCACGGCCGCCGCCACGCGCCAGCCACCACGCCAACGCCGTATTGCCCAGAGCGGACCGGCAATACCGCCAATGCCGAGTGCCAGCACCGCCAACATGAAGCCGCCGAAGAGCACCATATCGCCCACGGTCACCGGTGTGCTCGCGCGCTTTTCGAAGTCTTCGCGCTGGAGACGTTCTTCCCGCTCGCTGAGGGTTACGAGCCAGTCCGGTTTGCTCGTCGATGCAGCAGGCCGGTCGCTGCCGGTAATTCGGACCGCATACGTTGCAATGAGTCGCGTCCCGTCGCCGGCGGTAATGCGAATTTCGTCGACTTGTTGGCCGGGTTCCATGAAGAAGAACCAGCCAAGCGTCTCGCCGCTGCCGGTATAGCTGCGAGAGGGGTTGCTGCCGGCCGTCACCTCCTGTCCCCGATAGAAGGGTCGTGCCCAGATCCTCACCGGTTCATCGGTCGTGTAGGCAATATGCAGGTAGAACGTCTGGTTGCTGGCCAGGGTGACGGGGTTGCCAGCGGGGTAGGTCGCGAGCACCCGGACCTCGGTCGCGGCGCGCGCACCGCCCGTGAACGCGAGTGTAAACAGAAGAATCGCAATTGACTTGTGCACGCTGATTTTCCCAGTTCCGGCCGTGACTTGCCGGATCGTAGCGGCGGCGATACGGAAAAACCGAGCAGGAAGTCGCGATTTCGAACACCGCTGCCGACGTTCAGTAGCGCAGACCTTGGGCCCGGGCTAGCCGATTTTGCGTAATCGGCGCAGACTCTTGCCCAACCGGAAACCGCCTTGCCCTCCGCACAGGGTAGTATCACCGGATGTCGAATCCGAACGCGTTCACCTCGCTTGATCTTAAGCCGGCCTTGCTCAGCAATCTTGTTGACATCGGCTATACCGAAATGACGCTGGTACAAGCCGAGACCTTGCCGCGCATGATCGACGGTGCGGATATACTGGCCCGGGCCAAGACCGGGAGTGGCAAGACGGCCGCCTTCGGGCTCGGCCTTCTGAATAAACTGGATGTCGCAAACTTTCGATCACAGGCACTGGTGTTGTGCCCGACCCGGGAGCTGGCGGACCAGGTGTCGAAAGAAATTCGTCGGCTCGCACGGGGCATTCCGAACATCAAGATTCTGACCTTGTGCGGTGGCGTACCCCTCGGGCCGCAGCTCGCATCCCTGCAACACGCTCCGCACATTATCGTGGGTACGCCGGGACGCGTCCTGAAACACCTGCAAAAAGAGACGGTAACGCTCGGTGAACTCAATACACTGGTGCTCGATGAAGCAGATCGAATGCTCGATATGGGCTTCGCCGACGAGCTGGATGCGATTCTTGAATTTTTGCCGAAGGACAGGCAGACATTGTTGTTCAGCGCTACTTACCCGGAAAGCATTGCCGCTGTCAGCAGGCGCGTGCAGCGAAAGCCGGTTATCGTCGATGTCACCGACGATGAACAGCCTGCGCAGATCGTGCAGAGCTGGTGCAGCGTCAGCAGGGAGAATCGGAAAGCCGAGCTGCTTCGTGCCTTGCGCGCATGGGGCGGGGAGCTGAACCTCGTTTTTTGCAACACCAAGGTCGATTGTGCGGACGTTGCGAGTTACCTCGTAGCGCAGAATATTGCGGCCGTCTCCCTGCATGGCGACCTCGAGCAAGCCGAGCGCACGGAGGTGCTGGTGCGCTTCGCGAACAGAAGCGCGGCAGTTCTCATCGCAACCGATGTCGCGGCACGCGGTCTGGACGTCAAGGATATCGACGCCGTTTTCAATTACGAGTTGCCGAAACAGGCCGAGGTGTATGTTCATCGCATCGGCCGGACCGCGCGCGCAGGTAAACAAGGCGTGGCGATCAGCCTGGTGGAGCCGCACGAGGAATGGCGCTGGCAGGAAATCGAAGCGCTGCTGCCCGATGCGCTGCCAAAGAAATGCGGCATCCCTGACGCGAATCGTTCATCGGACAAATTGACCCCGGCAATGACGACCATTCAGATCAGTGGCGGCAGAAGGAACAAGCTGCGCCCGGGTGATGTGCTGGGTGCGCTCACGGCGCAAGGTGGCATTCCGGGCGACAGTGTGGGCTCGATCGATCTGTTCGATACCGCCAGTTACGTTGCGGTGCGCAATGAGCACACGGCAAAAGCAGTCCGGCAGCTGTCGAACCGGCCCATCAAGGGTAAAATGTACCGGGCCCGGGTCAGGAAATAGCAGCGCGTGTTGTGCGCGCGAAAGCAAAGAACGACGCCACCGCTCAACAGTGCGAATTGCACTGACTGTGTGCAACGAGCGTTTCGGTACGGCTTGGAAAAGTAAAGCCCAAGGCAGCTCAGCACGGGATTGAAAACCCGCGTGTCGGTCTCGAGTACTATCGCTCTATGAACCGTGCCAGGCCCTACCTCTCCAAATCCCGCCTGATCTCCGCCTGGCAATGCCCCAAGCGCCTGCACCTCGAGAAGCACAACCCGGAGCTCGGCGAAACCTCATCCGCAACCGAAGCCCTCTTTGCCACCGGTAACCAGGTCGGCGCTATCGCTCAGGATCTCTATGGCGACGATGACTCGATCGAAGTCCCCTACGAAAAAGGACTCAGCGCCGCACTCCGACAAACCAGCCAACTCCTCGCCTCCGACTTCCGCCACCCACTCTTCGAAGCGACGCTGCAACACGACGGCGTCCTGGTCCGTGTCGATGTCTTCCTCCCTGACGGTGACAACTGGCGCGCTATCGAAATAAAAGCCAGCGCCTCCGTCAAAGACGTGCACCTCATCGACTGCGCCATCCAGTATTGGGTCCTGCGTGGGGAGGGCGTCGAGCTTTCCTCCATCTCGCTCGGCTACATCAACAATCAGTTCGTCTACCAGGGTGACGGCAACTACGACGGCCTGATCATCGAAGACGACGTCACCGAACGAGTCCTCGAACGATTGGACGACGTGCCGAACCTGATAGCAAAGGCGAGGGCGGCGCTTGGCGATGGTGTTCCCGACGTGGCCGTCGGTGCCCATTGCAGTAGCCCCTACGAGTGCCAGTTCCAGTCACACTGCTGGCCGATGGATGCCGAGTATCCACTGACCGGATTGCGTGGCGATAAGGGCAAACTGGGTGCGTGGGTGGCAGCCGGCTACCGGGACATTCGGGACCTGGGTGCGGTGACCGATGAACTTGGCAAGAATCAGGCGCGTATCTACCGCGTGACGTGTACGGGCGAGGCGGAAGTACTCGACGGCGCACGCGAAGCCATAGCGGCTCTTGCCTTTCCACGTTACTACCTCGACTTCGAAACGATCGCACCGGCCGTGCCGATCTGGGCGGGTACCCGGCCCTACGCCGCCGCGGCCGTGCAGTGGTCTTGTCACATTGAGGACGAGGATGGCGGGATCCGGCACGAAGAGTTTCTCGATCTCTCCGGCGAGCCGCCAATGCGGGCGTTGGCTGAGTGTCTTATTGCCTGCCTGGGCACCGCCGGGCCTGTTCTGATGTACACGAGTTATGAGAAAACGGTGATCAGGGGCTTGGCGGACTTGTTCCCGGACCTGGCTGAATCGTTGGGTGCAATTATTAGCAGGCTCGTCGACTTGTACCCCATCGTCAAGAATCACTACTACCATCCGAAGATGCTTGGATCGTGGTCGATCAAAGCGGTGTTGCCGGCGCTGGTGCCGGAGATGAGTTACGCAGGTCTTGAAGGGATCAACGAAGGTATGAGCGCGGCGAATGGCTATCTCGAGGCAATCAATCCTGGGACGGACATGTTGCGAAAGCTGGAGCTCGAGGAGCAGTTGCTGCGGTATTGCAGGTTTGATACTGCGGCCATGGTGGCGATCGTCGCGTCGCTTTGAAAGTGTTCGTGTCTCCTCGATATTCAGGCGGCCTGACATCCAGAAAAAGTACAGCGATGAGCATCACGCCTGTTCCTTGAACATGCGCATGAAGCGGCGGATGCGTGCGGCATTCGCACCAACGTCGCTACGGCCAACGCGAGACTTGGATCGTATGTCGAGCCGGCTGCCGCTACCGTCTGCAACAATGCGAATGACCACGTCGTCTTTGAAGCCAAACCAGAACGTAGTTGCCGTTGCCTCAATACGACCTTCCTTCGGCTCCACCGCGACGATGTCCATATCCATGTCCTCGGCAGTTTTCAGAGCCTTGCGCATAGCCTCGGCCGGTGGATCAGCAAGGGCCAGCGTCTGAATATCCGGATATCCCTGGCGCTGCTGTGCCGCAACTTCCTCCCCGGCGTAATCCGGCGGGTTCGATGCATCAGCACGCAGCGGTACAACGGCCACGAACATCGGCGGGTTGATGGTGTCGGTGGTGATGTCGTGAATAAACGGCAGCGATTTCGCAGTGCGGTAGCCGTTAAAGGGTACCCACGCCGTGCCCAGACCAATCAGCAGCGCAATGGCAAGCGCTATGCCACTACCGGCGCGCGTTTTTGGAATTACGAGGAGCACGAGTGCAAGGAGGGCCGCCGCCAGGCCCACGAACAGCGCGACTCGCAGCAACAAGAAACCGGTGCCGAATTGCCATAGACCGATTCGTGTGCCCGGGCCGGCGACGGCCAGCGCGAGGGCTGCGATGATGGCGATGGACAGAGCAATTGTGGAAAGTTTCATAGTCAACCTGTCGATTTCTGTGTTGTGAGCAGCATATTCCTTTGATGCGTAAAGTTCGACGCATGCGTGCGGCTTTAACCGAGCCGTTCCTGCCACTGTGGCGTCGAGACGGTCATGCACGTGAGCTCTGACCGCGCGCAATATTTTATTGTTGTGATATGGTCTCGCTGAGCATAGAGCTTGTTACGCTACCCTCATCAATGCTTGTCATTGCGCGCTCTATGCTCACACTAGCGCAGCCCTTCGCCATGCTTGATGCGGACCAGGTAGCCCCATTGAAAAAAGACAGCAAATGATGTGGCTTCTGAAAGCACTGGCAGTCCTGCTGATCGTGGCGACATTCACAATCGTGCTGGCGCGGATCATTTTCGCGCTCCCGGTCGTGAAGGGTCGGGTCGATGATACTGCCCTGTCGCCCCCGGAAGCCGGCCCGCTGGCCAGCCGGGCTGCGCGA
>DDIS01000139.1 GCA_002338615.1 Proteobacteria bacterium UBA1844
ATCGCGGCAGGATGCCGCTGCTACGATCCGAGCATTGCATTCCCGACCGCAGGAGCGCCGTCCCCGGCGCGATCGCGGTACCGAATCGCGGCAGGATGCCGCTCCTACGATCCGAACGTTGCATGCCCGACCGCAGGAGCGCCGTCCCCGGCGCGATCGAATCAAGGCAGGATGCCGCTCCTGCAAAAAAAATTACTGGTGCTCGCCAGCGTGCTCGTGACTCTTGCCGGATGCGGTGAGGTAACATCGATTTCAGCAGGGCCGCCCCCTGGCGCTGTTACGATCATGACCTTCAATGTCGAGAACCTGTTCGATACCGAGGACGATATCGGCAAGGACGACAAAGCCTATTTGCCACTCGTGGTCAAACAGGGCGCCGAACACATCAAGGCATGCCAGGAAATTGAAGTCGAGAGCTGGCGCGACGAGTGCCTGGAGCTTGACTGGAACGACGACGTGCTGCGGCACAAGCTGATGGCGCTTGCTGAAACTATCCGGCAGGTCGACGGCGGGCCTGACATCATCGCGTTTCAGGAAGTGGAAAAAGCGGCGTTGCTCGACCGTCTCAGCAAGGAGTATCTCGCCGATCTCGGTTACGGCCCGGCAATTCTCATCGAAGGACAGGACTTGCGCGGCATCGACGTTGGCTTTCTTAGCAAACTCCCGCTGGTTGGCAGCCCGACATTACACGCGCTGCACTTCGCCGATTTTCCCGAACGGGAGGCCGATACACGTGGCATCCTGGAAGCTACATTCCGGCTCCCCGATGGCAGTCTCTTGACCGGCTTCGCTGTGCATTTCCCGGCACCTTTTCATCCCACCGCAATGCGTATCGCCGCGTACCGGCTCCTGAATGAGCTGCGGCAGGCCGTGCCCGACGAACACAGCGTATTTGCGGCCGGCGATTTCAACACGGTCAGCACTGAAGCCGAAGCCACCGGCATACTCGACCAATGGGTACGGCCCGGCTGGACCATTGCGCACGATGCAGGCTGCCTCGGCTGCCGTGGCAGCTATTACTATGCGCGCGACGATAACTGGTCGTACCTCGATATGATTTTGTGGTCCCCGGCGCGTGGCGAAAACGCAACATGGACAATTCGCGCGGATTCGTTCCGGGTTCTGAATGCGACCGCCGCGCAGATTTCGGCGACGGGCGCGCCGGCGCGCTTTTCCGCGACCACTTTCACGGGCGTGTCCGACCACTGGCCACTGGCTGTTACGCTTGAACCGGTACAAAAACAATAACTTGTAACAATCTCGTAAGCTGCTTTATGCTGCCGGACCCATCGTGGCAAGGGCAGCGGGCGGAAGCGCTTCGGCAGCAGCGTCCAAGCCCTTATTGCGCAAGCAATTTCGCTGCGTTAGATTGAAAGCAGTTTGGCGCCGTAGCGACCCGGTTTGGTCGCGAACGACCAGCCATTACTCTCAAATAACACAAGAACGAAATCAATTCGTCACCTTCGTGACCAATTCTTTCGCTCCTTTGAAAAACCTGGGGATCAAAATGAATCAAAGAAGTCGATACCTTGGCCTGCGCCTTACGACGATCGTGCGAGCAGCCGCTTCAATTCTTGCATTTGCGCTGCTGCTGGCCGTGCCTGTTGCGGGAAACGCACAGGAAACGACGTCGTCTATTCGCGGTAAAGTCGTAGACCCGAATGGCAACCCGGTGGCCAATGCCACTGTCGTCGTCGAGGATCTGCGCAGCGGTTCCTCGCGTGCCTACACATCGAGCGACAACGGCCTGTTTCTTGCGTCGCGGTTGCTGCCAGGCGGCCCGTATCGCGTGACGGTTAATAACGAGAAAACAGTCGACGTGCCGCTGATCAGCGTCGGCGACACCTACAACCTGATTGTCAACATGCAGGCCGACGAACAGATCGAGGAGATCGTTGCTATCGGTCAGGCCGGCAATATGGCTGAAGTGGCTTCGGGTCCCTCCGCAACTTTTTCCCTCGAGGATCTTGAAGGCTCCGTTGCTTTTAACCGCGATATTTCCGATGTCTACGGAATCGACCCGCGTCTCATGATCGACAACGATGAGGACGGCTTCGGCGTCAACTGCGCCGGCAAGCATCCGCGTTTTAACAACATCACACTCGACGGCGTCAGCCAGTCCGACCGTTTCGGCCTGAATGAGAATGGTTATGCAACCGCCGTTGGCCAGCCGTTTCCTTACGATGCGCTCGAGCAAATCGCGGTGGAGCTGGCACCGTTTGACGTGACCTACGGTGGTTTCTCGGCCTGTAACATTAACGCCGTCACGAAGTCGGGTACGAATAGCTGGGAAGCGAAAGTATTCTATGAGTACTCGAACGATAGCCTGCGCGGTAACACGGTCGCTGACAGCGACGAAGACTTCACCACCCCTTCCTACGACAAGACCTATCGCGGCTTTAACTTCGGTGGACCGATCATCAAGGATCGCCTGTTCTTTTTCGCCGCCTACGAAGACTCGGAAACACCGCGTTTCATCTCCAAGGGATATGCCGGTTCAGGCCATGGCGACGAGCGGGAATGGTTGAGCCAGGCTGACTACGACCGTATCGACGCCATTGCCAGCAGCGTGTACAACTATGACACGGGCGGTCAGCAGGGTGACGGCAGCCAGGAAGACGAGAAATACCTGCTCCGGGTTGACTGGAATATCAACGACAATCACACGGCGTCGGTCATCTACAATTATTATGATGGCTTCCAGGCTCGAGATTCCGACGGCGATGACAACGAATTCGAGTACGCCAATCACGGCTACACGAAAGGCGCCGAATTCGAGACCTACACGGGCAAGCTGACTTCGCAGTGGACGGACACTTTCTCCACCGAACTGTTTTACAGCACCAGCGAAATGAACGACTCGCAGGTGACGGTTGGACCGAAAGATTTCGGCGAAATGCAGATCAGCCTTGGCACCAACACCGTTTTCATCGGCGCGGACGATTCGCGGCAGGCCAACAGCCTCGACAACGAGTCCGAGTACTTAAAGCTGTCCGGGCAATGGTTGCTTGGCGACCACATCATTACCGCTGGCTACGACCGTGAAACACTGGATATTTTCAACATCTTCGTGCAGCAGTCGCGTGGCGGCGAATACCGCTTCTTCGACGACTCGGGCGACAACGATCCATCCTGCGCGGCGTTGACAGCACAGCAACGCTTCGACGGTGTTAACGGTTGCGAGGCGTCGGGCATCGATCGCTATGAACTCGGTCGACCAAATCGCGTGTATTACGGCAGTGGTGGCGGCACCAACGATCCCAACGATGCGGCGGCTATTTTCAGTAATACGCTCGATGCATTCTATATTCAGGATGAGATGTTCTTTGACCAGCTCGACCTGACAGTGGTTGCCGGCCTGCGTTACGAGCGTTACTCCACGGACGATGCGCCGAAGTTCAACCAGGCATTTACGACCGCGCAGGGCTTTCGAAATGACGCAACCATTGACGGCACCGATCTTTTAATGCCTCGCATCGGGTTTACCTGGGGTTTGTCGAATGAAGTAACGGTTCGAGGTGGTGTCGGCCTGTATTCGGGTGGTAATCCGAACGTCTGGATCTCCAACTCGTACAGCAATGACGGTCTCACCAACGCCCAGTTCCGTCGTGACGAGGACGACTACGCCTCGGAGACGGGCTTCGATACGATGACCATTCTGCCGGGCTCGGCGGACAGCGTGAACCTGAGTAGCGGCATGCGGCCGGGCTATGATGTGCCGCAGATTCTCATTGACGACGTGCTGGCAGTTACCCCCGCCGATGCGAATAACTCGTTCCTGGCGCTCATTGACCCTAACTACGAACAGCCGCGCGAATGGAAAATGGCCCTTGGCGCAACCTGGGACATACTAGCGCTCGACATGACCGTCGACATTGACTACCTGTATTCACGCGGCGACCGGCCTGTTTATTACGCCGACGTTGCCGAAGAGATTGTCGGTGAAACGTCGGCTGGCACGCCTATCTACGACTATATTCCCGGATTGCGCGACAACTACATGCTCACCAACTCCAGCGAGAATCCCGTCTCGAACAGCTTCTCCATCGTGGCACGCAAGCAATTTGACTGGGGCCTCGATGTGTTGCTGGGATACGCGTATACGGATGCTGAAGATGTGAGCCCGATGACCTCGTCAACGGCCGGTTCCAACTTCGACAATACGGCCCTGCTGGACGTCAACAACCCATCTGTCGGCAAATCAAACTACGTCGTACCGAATCGCTTCACACTGCGGCTCGACTACGAAAAGGCGTTCTTTGGCGATAACTTCACGCGCTTTACCCTGTTCGGCTATTTCAACGAAGGCCAGCCACAGAGCTACGGCATGTCAAGTGGCGATCTTGAAGGCGACGGCTTCTTCGGACGTCACCTGCTGTACGTGCCGAACGGCCCGAACGATCCGAACGTGATTTTTGCGTCCGGCTTCAACAGTGCCGAGTTTTTTGCCTGGGTCGCCGACGAGGGTTTGAGTCCCGGTTTCACCGAACGTAACCAGCGCAACGCGGATTGGTCCACCCGGTTCGACCTGCGTATCAGCCAGGACATTCCACTGTTCAGCGACCTCAAGGGACGCGTGTACTTCAAGGTATTTAACCTTGGCAACCTGCTGAACGATGACTGGGGCAAGATTACGGACTCCGTATTCTTCACACCGGTGTTCATGGATGCGGATGTTGATCAGGCCACCGGTCGTTTCATATACAACGAGTTCACCAACGTTGATATTGAACGCACGATCATCAACTCAAGCCTCTGGGAAGCCCGTATCGGTATCGATATCCGCTTTGGCGGTGGCTAAACCCAGGATTGTGGTGCGCGCGCAACAGCCTGTCACCGCTCTTGGATGATGCCTAACCGGTCTTGTGGTTAGGGCGCTACAGGTACAAGCGGCACTGGCAACAGTGCCGCTTTTTTATTTTTTCCCTTTAAAAATAAAATCTTACGACTGGGCGCCTGCTGCCCTGGCTGCGTTGCCGCCACGCAAGCTGTAAAAGTTCCCGGTCAGGTAGACTTTGGGGCTATATCGCGTGTGGTTTATGCGCTAGTCTTCTGCCATCGGGCATCATGCCCTGCGGGACTGGGAAGCAGAAAAATAACCTGCAGCGTGATTCACCCGGCTTTCTGTAAATTGGTCATCAAGACAAACTTCAGTTCTGAATAAGGGGGAACTACGATGAATACCAGTCCTTTCACGAGGCTATTGAAAACGGCCGCCTGCCTGTTCGCTTTATGTGTCGGGCTAAGCTCGGTCGCATTCGCCGATACCGGCAGCCTCCGAGTCAATGTCACAGACACTGACGGCAACCCGATCGCCGGCGCTACGATCCGCGCCAGCACCACCGACAGTCTTACGCAAAAATCCGGCGTTACCGATGGCGCGGGTGCCGTTCGCCTGACCGGGCTCGATCCGTCCAACAATTACACCGTTACCGTTACCGCTGGCGGACATCAGTCTATTCGCAATGACAACGTGCAAGTCGTGTCGGAACGCACTTTCACGCTGGACTACGTGATGCAGGACGCGGATGCGCAGCTCGAAGAAATCCTGGTAACCGGGCGCAGTGGACAAGGCCAGCTGGTCGATACGACCTCCGCGCTGGTTGCCACCGACGTCACGCTTGACCTGACGGATTCGCTGCCCACAGGACGCAGCTACCAGTCCTACCTGCAACTTGCGCCGACGACCAAGCCGACATTGAACGGCAACCCGTCGTCGAAATCCGGCGTGAATTACAGCGACATCGTGGATTCAAATGGCAACACCGCTGGCACCTCGTCGGACAACGTTTACTACATTGACGGCGTTAACATTACCGATAACCTGACAGGTACCTTCGGCGCGAACTTCAACTCCGAAATTATCCAGGAGCAGCAGATCGTGACAGGCGGCGTTCCCGCCGAATACGAAGGTGGCCAGGGCCTGATCTCGCGCGTAATCACGAAATCGGGTAGTAACGAGTTCCATGGTTCCATCAACTACTACACACAAAACGACAGCCTGGTTGCAAGCAACGACAACCTGCCGGACAGCACGTTCTCGACTTACGACACCGCGTTCACCCTGGGCGGACCAATCCTCAAGGACCAGCTCTGGTTCTTCGTCTCCTATCAGCGCAAAGAGCGAGACGACGACCTGATCAATCCGGACACCGGTGAATTCCTGCGCAGCGTTAATACGACGGAAGATCTCGGTTTCGCCAAGTTGACCTGGCAGGCTACTGATAGTGACCGCTTCGTCGGAGAATTCTTCAATGACCCGTACGAGCGTAGTGGTTCCCTGAACTACACCACGCTGAATAATCGCGACGTCGCGCGCGAACAAGGCGGTGACAATTACATGTTTTCCTATGCACACGCGTGGGATAACGTCGTGCTGAGCCTTGACTACGCGTCACACGAAGGCCAGGTCAGCAATTTCGCGGCCAACAACGACACGAGAAACGACGTTGCGTTCTCGGGAGTCGCGGGTATTACGAACGCCGATCTGCAGCAGGGCGGTTACGGCCAGAACGCCATCGATTTCCGTAACAAGGATTCCGTTGGCCTGACCTTGCAGTGGTTCCTGGATACCAGCTACGGCTCGCATGACATCAAGACCGGCTATTCGATGATCACCAACGACCGTGACGTAAATTCAATTTACACGGGCGACGGTGCCCAATACACGTCGATTGGCACGCAGAACGCCGGCACTACGCTCGATGAGTATACGAGCGGCACGTGGACTGGTGATCGGGATGTCTCGGCGGACGACTTCCCGCGCATCATCGATGCCATGGCCGCCAGCCCGGATGCCCAGTACTACCTCGACCTGCTGGACGCAGACAGTTCGGGTGACATCTCTGCGGCGGAACTGGGGGCCCTGGAGCTAAGCGCCACGACCGGCAACCCGACGGGTGCGGTCAACGTTTACCGTATCAACCAGGTCGAACAGGCGCCGCTGAACTTTTCTACTGAAGGTTCGGTCTTCTACGTCCAGGACACCTGGAATATCAACGAGCACTGGACCGTCAATGCCGGCCTGCGTATGGAGCAGTGGGAACACTTTGCATCCGACGGCAGCAAGGTGTTCACGTTTGACTGGGAAGTCGCACCGCGCTTCGGCCTTGTTTACGACGTGAAAGGCGACGGCCAGAGCAAGATCTGGGGCTTCTACGGTCGTTACCTCGATCCGATTCGTACCAACATGACTGCGTTTGCTGGCACCTTGTCGGGATCGGTCCGTGAAGAGGATATCTTTGCAGGCAACCAGTGGCTGACTTTCCGCACACGTGGTGGGTCACAAACACAGGACGGCTATTTCGCACCTACCACGAAAACGCCGTACACCGACGAGTTCATGCTGGGTTACGAATTGTCCCTGACCAACGACATGAGCGTCGGCATCACCTATACCGACCGTGTTACCAAGGACATCATGGAAGACTATGACCTTGGCTTTTACACGGACCCGGCCCAGGTCGGCGGCTTTGCGTTGCCACTGTCCTATTTCGGCTTCGACACATTGCCTGATGCGAACTACTTCATCGCAACCCTGGCGGGCGGCAAGCGCGAGTACCAGGGCGTCGAACTGACGTTCCGCAAGCGCCGCAGTCCCGACAGCCGCTGGCAGGCTCTGGCGTCGTATTCCTACAATGACGCCAAGGGCAACACCAACTCGGACAGTAATGCCGACCTGCAGGGTGACTTCCTGTACCTCGACCCGCGCGCTCCGAACGTATACGGTCCGCAGCCCGGTAACGTTGAGCACCTGGTGAAGCTGGCTGCCTCGTACCGTTGGGATATGGGCATCGAGGTTGGCGCAGTCTACGCCTGGAACTCCGGTACGCTGTACAGCGAGACGTTCGCGCAATATGGCCGGCATACGCCAGTTCGCGTTGGCGAGGCGTATGAATTCGACGGCGCTACAACTCGCTGGCTGGCGCCCGATACGGTAGGGTCGCAGAAGACGGAATCCTTCGGCACACTGGATCTACGTGCCCGCTACGTATTCGACTTCATGGACCGCTTCTCAGCCGAGGTCTTTGTCGATCTCTTCAACGTGTTTGACGATCAGGCACCGCGCAGAAATCAGGACCTGGCCGGTGGCGATGGTGTATACGACTTCGGTCAACCCAACGCCTGGGTTGAACCGCGTCGCTTCTACCTCGGTGCACGCATGAACTTCTAAGACCGTTTTTCCGCGGCAGACATCCGCCGCAAGAAACACAGGAACCCCGGCTTCGGCCGGGGTTTTTGTTTTAGTAACTGTCTCCAGTTCCCTACCAGCAACGGTTCACCGCATCGCTCAGAATACGGATTCGCGGGTTTACAGGATCTACCGGCGTTCCTACTTGCTTGCCCTCGGCCTGCAGGGCCATGATGCCGTCCAGTACCAGGTACTTGAGCTCGGAGGCGGGTCGTGATGCCTTGCGACCGGGTGGAAACCGGTAGCCGTCGCCGCCGCCGTACAGAAAATCAGGGACGACGACCGAGTAATTCCTGGCGGGTTCGATCTCGTGCCAGGCACCTCCATCCGGTACCTGCATGCTGACTATCCGCTCGCCCGCATCGCGGCTGAAATCGACACAGACGCGAAATCCGGACACTTGCGGAAAATATCCCTGGCTGGGTCCGTCGCCGCGATACCCCGCCTCGAGCAATGTGCGAAATTCGGCGCCCGACAATTCAAGTATCCGCAGCATTGACGAGAAGCCGAAGGTACGACCAATGTCTTCAAACAGGATGTCGCCTGAAACGACATCGTCGAGACGCAAGGTGCCACTGTTGATGAATGCAAAGTCCGCGTCCGGAGCACCGAATGCGCGTCGCATCTGGTCAACGATGAAATCACCCCACGGCGACTCCTGGTTGCGGATAAACGCTTCGCGCGCGTCCATGGGCAGCGCCGCGACACCGACGCGTGCAGTCAGGAACGGAAACTTCTCCAGCATCCGCGCACGCCATTTGCCCGCCAGTTGATCATAGGCGGCATCGCTCGCGATCTTCTCATTCAAGCGTATGGCCTCGGTTCTTGCTACCTGCAACACGCCGTTGTCATCGAGATCGAGATCAATGCGCCAGATTGCACGCGCATTCGATGCCCCCTTCATCACGGACGCACTGATCTTCGATGCCGCGACAAATTCCGGTTCGTGTTCATGCCCGCCGACGATAAAGCGGAAAGTCGGATGCTGGGCTTTCAGTTTTGCTATTTCTTCGTCTTCCCACAGGTGCAGGTGCGTCAGGCCGAAAATCAGCGATGCGCCATTTTTCTCCAGTTCCGTAATCGCACTTTCGGCGGCAGCGAGATAGTCGGGATCGACGGGTACGTAGTCACGACTATTGCCGCCATCGTCGCCGTGCAAAGTCACGGCAAATACCCCGATTTTCTGTCCTTCGTAGTCGAACATGAAGCCGCTGTGCAGGGATTCATCAACCTCCGGGTCACCCGTTAGAAATCGGTAATTGTCCCCGAGCCAGTCGAAGTTCGACGCACGCACTGCATCGACAAGATGCTCTGACGTTTTGCGGTCCGTCTCATGATTCCCGATAACTACATACAGGGGCGCCAGTGCGTCGAGAAAATTCAGCGCATCCACCATCTGCATGCCGTCCCACAGCTGGCTTTCAAGTGACGGGTAGAGAAAATCACCGCCGTGCGTAATTCGCACATCGTGCCCGCTGGCCTCTGCTTCGCGGACCAGCGTTGCCACGCGACCAAGGCCACCTGCAGTGCCGTCTTCAACGGCATCAATGCGATACACGTCGTTGATGTGGAAAATCGTCAGCCCACGTTCCGTGGCTACATCGGGCTGCACCGTTTGCGGCGCACAAGCGGCCATTGTGACCAGCAAAAATATCGGCATGCCGGGCAGAAAAAGCCGCTTTAGAAATTTACTCATGGTGTCTCCTCAAAATCGCCCCGAATTGTGCCCAATGAGCGGCCTGCATGCTAACCTCGTCAAATGACAATTGCAGGGACCTTATGAAAAGACGCGCAAATCTGAGGCTGTGCCGCTTCAGCGTCGTGGCGGTACTGGGTCTGCTGGCCGCTGCCTGTACAACGAATAGTGGCACGGTAGCGAGTGACCAGGCGATGGCAAGTGACACGCTCGATTCCGACGCCGAAGCGGAGGAAATCGGCGAGTCCGTCGAACTTGGTCTGCAATGGGTCGAACATGCTGCGGAGTATCGGGCCCTGACGCGCCAGGCGTACGGCGTAGCAACGAGAGCGCTGCCCGAGTTGATCGCTGATCATTCATGGTCCGCCATGCCCGAGCAACAGGATGCCGGATCGCTACCGCCGGCGGTTATCCTCGACGTTGATGAAACAGTCGTCAGCAATGTCGGCTTCCAGCTTAGCCTGAAGCCGCCGTTTGCGAACTGGAAACTCGACGAATGGGCCCGCAATTCCGAGGCGACTCCAATTGAAGGGGCAAGGGAATTTGTCGAGGCAGCGCGCGCCCTCGGCGTCAGCGTCTTTTTCGTCACCAACCGGCCCTGCGAACCCCGACCGGGAATAAGTGATCCCTGCCCGCAACGGCAGACGACCATCGACGATATCGAGGAAGTCGGTATCCCGACGGATGCCGCGCATGTGCTGCTCTCTGAAGAACGCGGCTGGACCCGCGAGAAACTGAGCCGCAGGCTGTACATAGCGCAAAACTACCGCGTGATCATGTTGATCGGCGATGACTACGGGGATTTTGTACCCTGCACGCGTAAAAAGGTCGCCGCCCCGTGCACGCAGCCCGGAACCCGCGCGAGCAGAGCTGCCGCGCTCGAAAAATACCGCGATTACTGGGGTCAGGGCTGGTACATCCTGCCAAACCCGATGCACGGCTCGTGGACCACGGTAGAATGAACAAAGGAGGGGGAACTCCATGGCAAAACTCAAATGCGGACTGATCCAGATGGCGCTCAGGGGCGACGGCTCGATGAGTCCCGCCGAAATTTACGACAGGATGATCGAGGCGCACCGGCCGTTCATCGACAGCGCCGGCCAACAGGGTGTGCAGGTTCTCTGTTTCCAGGAGGTGTTTACCCAGCCCTATTTTTGCCCCAGCCAGGACAAGAAATGGTATGCGGCAGCGGAGGCGATCCCGGACGGCCCGACCACGCGGCTGATGCAGGACTACGCGAAAAAGTACAAGATGGTCATCGTCGTACCCATCTATGAAGAAACCATGCCCGGTGTTTATTACAACACGGCAGCCGTGATCGACGCAGATGGCAGCTATCTTGGCAAGTATCGAAAAACGCACATTCCGCAGGTCGATCCCGGTTTTTTTGAGAAATTTTTCTTTAAGCCCGGCGACCTTGGCTACCCGGTGTTCAAGACCGCGTACGTCAAACTCGGTGTCTACATCTGTTATGACCGGCACTTCCCGGAAGGCTGGCGGGCGCTGGCACTGAACGGTGCCGAGTACATCGTGAATCCGTCTGCCACCGTCGCGGGCCTCAGTAAATACCTGTGGGAACTGGAACAACCCGCATCGGCTGCGGCGAACGGCGTGTTCATCGGCGCCATCAACCGCATCGGCCGCGAAGAACCCTGGGCGACGAAGATGGGTGAGTTCTACGGCTCCAGTTACATCGTGAACCCGCGCGGCGCTATCGAAGCACAGGCCAGTTACGGTGACGACGAACTGCTGGTGCACGAAATCGATCTCGACATGGTTCGGGAAGTGCGCGACACCTGGCAATTCTTCCGCGACCGTCGTCCCGAAACCTACGGTTCGCTGTGCGGCGAATGAGCCTGCGCTTCATGCTGCTGGCTAAAGGCCGTAGGAGCGGCGTCCCGCCGCGAA
>DDIS01000097.1:0-12825 GCA_002338615.1 Proteobacteria bacterium UBA1844
GGCTGGAAGCCGCTCCTACGTAAAGGCCTCGAGCTGTGCTCGCGTTGGCAAGGACGGTTGTGCGCCGCGCTTCGTTGTCGCGAGCGCGCCTGCCGCACAGGCAGATGTGAGTGCGGCGGCAGGCGCCATGCCTTCGACCAGGGCGATGGTCAACGCTGCAGTAAAGGCATCCCCTGCCCCGGTCGAGTCCACAACTTCCACGGCCGGTGCCCTCACCCTGGCCAGCTCAATGCCACGTTGTGTCAGTTGTGCACCATTGGCGCCAAGCGTGGTCGCAATAAAGCCGCTGCAAAGATCAAGCCTCGCACCGTACCAGGCCGCTTCCGTTTCATTGACTACCAACAAGTCGGCACGTTTCAGTACGGCGTCATCAATTTCCCGCGCCGGTGCCAGGTTCACGCAAAAAAAGCCGGCAAACTCGTCGACGACCGAGAGGATGGTTGCGATTGGAACCTCGAGCTGGCAGATCATCGCATCGGCATCCGGGAGTTCGAAATCTGCAGGCGACAACATGGCATTCGCGCCCGGTGCAACGACGATGTGGTTTTCCCCGGATGCCGCCACACAAATCAATGCGACGCCGGTCGGTACCTCGACTTTCACTACGCAACGCGACAGATCCACGCCGGCGGCCCGCAGCAGGCACAAAGCATCGTCCGCATTCGCATCATTGCCTACGGCAGCAATCAATTGCACGCTGGCACCCAGGCGTTGCGCCGCCAGCGCCTGGTTCGCGCCTTTGCCTCCCGGGATCCGTTCGAGTGTCGCTCCGGTGATGGTTTCTCCGGGCACCGGTAACCGTGACACGCTGGCCGAGTAGTCGAGATTGACCGAGCCCAGCACCAGGATCCGGGTCACGCCGCTGACTCCGAATACCGGGCCAGGCTTTCGTTCAGCAAGCTGTAAAAACCGTGCGCATCCACCTGGTATATCCAGTTCGTATTGATAGGCCGATCGGTCACGTGCCAGAAATCAACCGCAGTGTGCCCTATCGTCAACTCGGATTCGGTCTCTACTGACACGTTGCACTGCCTGCCAGCGAACAGCTCCGGTTGCAACAGGTACGCGATCGTACAAGGATCGTGCAGCGGCGCGCCTTCCGATCCGTACTTCGCCGCGTCATGGCGATGAAAAAAGCTCAGCATACCGGCCACGGCATCCGCAACAGGATTCTTCAGCGCCCGAATTGCTGCCACACGCTCGCGCGTCGACAAGACCTGGTGCGTTACATCGAGTCCCATTGCCGTGATCGGCCGGCCGCAACGAAACACGATATCCGCCGCGTGCGGATCAACGAGTATGTTGAACTCTGCCGACGGCGAGAAATTGCCACCTTCACGCATTGCGCCGCCCATCAGCACAATCTCGTCAACGTGCTCCAGCACACCGGGTTCGCGCTCAATGGCCGTTGCGATATTGGTCAACGGCCCCGTGGGCACCAGCGTCACTGAATGCGCCGGGGCCGCGAGCAAGGCCTCGATTATAAAATCGACCGCATGAGCTTCTTCAAGCGGCGTCTCTGGCTCGAAAATCTCAATGCCGTCGATTCCGGTCTTGCCGTGCACGGCCTCGGCCGTGCACAGCGCCCTTTTCATCGGCTGCGCGCAGCCGGCAAAAACGCGCGTGTCCTCGCGCTTCGCGAGATCGCATATGATGCGCGCATTGCGTTCGGTCAGGCTCAACGGGACATTGCCCGCAACTGCAGTAATGCCAATAATTTCAAAGGTTTCCGGGTAGGCCAGGGCAAGCAGCAGTGCGACCGCATCGTCCTGGCCCGGATCACAGTCGATGATGATCTCGCGCATGCGGTAGACCGAATCAGAACGACAGCAACAGGCCTGCCAGTGCCGCGCTCATCAGGTTCGACAGCGAGCCCGCGGCCACCGCGCGCAAACCAAAACGCGCAATCAGTTCGCTTTTTTCCGGAACCAGCACGCCAAGACCCCCCAGCAAAATTGCGATCGAAGAAAGATTCGCAAAACCGCACAGCGAAAATGTTGCGATTGCCTGCGTACGTTCACTCGCACTGCCCAGGTAGGCATTCAAATGTGAAAACGCGACGAATTCATTGAGGATCAGCTTTTCGCCAAACAAGGCGCCCGCTGCCTGCGCCTCCGCCCACGGTATGCTCAGCATGTACATGACCGGCGCAAACACCCAGCCAAAAATCATTTGCAGGGTCAGTTCATAACCGAACCAGCCGGCGATCATTCCGACCAGACCATTGAACAATGCAATCAAGGCTACGAAAGCGATCAACATGGCAGCAATGTTGACCGCAAGTTTCAGACCATCACTGGCACCAATAGCCGCCGCCAAAATAACGTTCTCATGCTGGCTGCGCTCCATCTGAAGTTCCTCCCGGCCGCGAGTATCGCTCGCGTCGTCGGGCATCATGATTTTTGCCATCAACAGGCCACCGGGCGCAGCCATGAAGCTCGCGGCCAGCAAGTAGCGCAGTTCCGCGCCCATCAGCATGTAGGCCGCAAGTACCGTACCCGCCACGGATGCGAGCCCCGAAACCATGACCGCGAACATCTGTGGTTCCGTGAGGCCACGCAGATACGGCCTGACGACGAGTGGCGCTTCCGTTTGCCCGACGAAAATATTGGCCGCGGCATTCATCGATTCCACGCCGCCCGTACCAACGATGCGATGGATCGCACCACCGATAATGCGCACCACCCACTCCATAATCCGCAGGTGATAAAGCACTGACATCAGGGCCGAGAAAAAAATGATAATCGGCAGTACATTGACTGCGAAACTGAAACCCACGATCTCGGTATTCGCGAGTGGCCCGAACACCATGTCGATGCCGTCTTTTGAATAGCCGATAACAGCGAGCACACCCGTGCTGATCCAGTTGATCAGGTCACGGCCAAACGACGAATACAGGACGAATATCGCGACTACGACCTGCAGCGCAAATGCCGCCCCCACCACGCGCAAATTGATGCCGCGTCGATTGGTGGAAAACAAGGCGGCAATGGCAAGAATCAATACGATCCCTGCAAGCCCTATCAACTTGGTCTGCATTCTTCCCCCTTCGGTTCCTGACGACGATTTCTTGTTGTTCTGGTCAGGTAGATAGTTGGCCTAGGATACCCCACGACAGTGTTTATGCGGTCAAAATATCGTAGATAACAGGTCGCTCGGCAGGCGGTTCGTGCCCGAATGTACAGGCAGCCAGCAGGTTCCGCTGCGCCCGGTCTGCGTCGCTATCGGTCGCCGCGTGGACCAGCGCCAATGGCTGCTGCCTGTCGAGTTGCGACCCGATACCGGTGATTGCACTGAATCCGACCGCGAGGTCGAGGTCCTGCCCGACCGTGCGACGACCGCCGCCCAACTCGATGATTGCGCTGCCGACGGCGCGGGTATTCACGGCCTGCAAATAGCCCTCGGCATGTATCGGCCGAACGACCTCGGCACGCGGCAGGTAATGCTCGAACCTGTCGATGAAATCCGCCGGCCCGCCGAGCCCCGCGCACATTTTTGCGAAGGCCTCCGCGGCCGCACCGCTCACGATGGCGTCCTCGCAGCGTTTGCGAGCCGCGCCCCGGTCATCCTCCATGCCGCTGGCAACCAGCATTTCGCCACAAAGTGCGAGCACGACTTCATCAAGCCGCGCTTCTCGTTGCTCGTTGCGCAGGTAACGCACCGATTCCGCAATTTCAAGCGCGTTACCGGCACTCGTCCCCAGCACCTCGTTCATATCGGTGATCAGCGCGTGTGTTTGAAGACCCGCTGTTGCCGCGGTGCCGATAATGCTTTTCGCGAGTTCTCGCGCACGCGCGTCGGATTCCATGAACGCGCCATTGCCGACTTTCACATCCATGACCAGAGCACTGAGCCCGGCGGCGATTTTCTTCGCGAGGATCGATGCGGTAATCAACGGCACAGATTCCACGGTACCGGTCACATCCCGTATCGCGTAGAAACGTCGATCGGCCGGTGCAAGGTCCGAGGTCTGGCCGATGATGGCGCAACCGGCGGACTTCACGACCTTGCGAAACAGCTTGAAGTCGGGCATCGACAGGTAGCCGGGGATGCTTTCGACCTTGTCCGTCGTGCCGCCGGTATGTCCGAGACCGCGCCCGGAAATCATCGGCACGTAGCAACCGCAGGCCGCTGCTATCGGTGCTAGTAGAAAGCTGACTTTATCGCCAACGCCGCCGGTTGAATGTTTGTCGACCACAGGCCCGTCAAGACCCGCATCAGTCCAGTCGAGGACGGTGCCTGAGCTCGCCATGGCGCGCGTGAGTTGCCCCGCTTCCTCGAAACTCATACCGTTCAGGAATATAGCCATGGCGAGCGCCGAGACCTGCTCGGCCGGGATACTGCTGTCCGTGAGACCATCGACGAAGTAGCGAATCTGCTCCTTGCCGAGGACACCGCCATCGCGCTTGCAGCGTATGACGTCTGTGAACAGCATCAGCCGAATCCCCGCAGCGGCAGGTCAGGGCTGCGCTGCAGCCAGTTGTCCGACGGATAGTGGCAGGCCTCGTCGATCACGTGCAGCGTATAAGCATGGCGCGAGTGCTCTGAAAGATTCGCCGCGCTCATGTGCGGCGCACGACCATCGAAGATCACCAGTGTACCGATCGGCGCTTCGGCTGGCAGCCGACGTTCTTCGGGCCAGGGCTCCTCATCCAGCACATCGGTGACCAGCGTGCCGTCGGCGGTGCGATGATTGCGGGCTTTGAGCGGCAAGCGATGACCGCCTGGAATAAATTGCATACAACCATTCTCGAGCGTCGCGCCTTCGAGTGCAAACCAGAAACCAATGCAGGATTCCGGCTCGGTATAGATGTAGGTCGAATCCTGGTGGCAAACGACTTCACCACCAATCCGTGGCGGTTTGAATATATACATCGACTGGATGATTGCAGGTCGCTCAAAGCCGAGGCTCGCAACCGCTGCCGCAAGCTTCGGGGTACGTGAAAAGCGGTCAAATACAGGATCGAGGTCGTGCATGGCGTGGCCCATCTTGTTCAGACTGTTGCGCTTGGGCTGGCGCAACTGGCCGGACTTATCGAAAGCATCGGCCTCCAGAAAAAACCGGATCTTGTCACCGGACTCGATGAAGTAGTTATCGTCCAGTTGCTGCTGGCTGTTCGTCGAAAAGACGCTCCGGACGCCGGCCGGATCAAAACTGTCAACCAGCTCGTTGGCACGCGCCTGTAGCTCACCGCACTCGGCCGCGCTGCAAAAGCCACGCAGGATGACAACGCCAGCAATCTCGAATGCGCGGCGCATGCTGTTATCAAGTTCTCCGTCTTCCGGCGCATCGAAAACCGGCAATGCTGCAAGATCTGGCAATTCATTGCTCATGGTCGCTTACCTGGCGTCTGCCCTGTTTAATGATCCCGGGTGGCCACGTACAGGGATCTGCAACAAAGCATACGCAAGCTCATTGCATAGCGAAAGAATCACCGCAGGATGCCGCTCCCGGTAGCTGCAGTGATGTTACAATCACGCTGACGAGGGCCCCGAATGACAAAAACAAGCACCTGTTTTCAAACGATAATCCTGGCACTTCTGCTCTTCGGCTGCGACGGCGCGCAAGACGCCACCACCACTGCTGCCGATACCGTTGATAACGCGATAGACCTGATCGTCCTTGGCGATACGATCGTCACAATGGACCAGGATCGCCGTGTCATTGAACACGGTGCCGTCGCCGTTGATAAAGGCGTTATCCTTGCCGTCGCCAGTGCCGAGGAAATCCAGGCCCAATACACGGCGAACGAGACACTGGATGGCAAGGATCGCGTCGTCATGCCCGGCCTGGTCAACGGCCATTCTCACGCTGCAATGACTCTGTTGCGCGGCGTCGCCGATGACCTCGCGCTCATGGACTGGCTGCAGAACTACATTTTTCCGGCCGAGGTCGAATTCGTGGACTCCGAGTTCGTCCGTATCGGTACTGAACTCGCCTGCTGGGAAATGCTGCGCGGCGGCACTACGACCTTTGTCGACATGTACTACTTCCCCGATTCGATTGCCGAGGTGGTTGACCAGTGCGGTATGCGCGCAATGATCTCCGCGACCGTGATCGGCCAGCGCAGCCCGGACGCCGAAGGTGCTGCCGATTCAATTGCCAGGGGCATCGGCTTCATCGATCGCTGGCAAGGGCGTAATCCGCGTATCACTCCCATTTTCGGGCCGCATTCGGACTACACGCTGGACGCCGAGCAACTCATCGCAACGCGCAAGGCAGCCATGGAGCATGACGTCCCGGTCAGTATCCACCTGTCCGAGTCGCCGTACGAGTTGCAGTACTCCAAAGACACCTATGGCATGACCAGCATCGAGATGCTCGAGTCGATCGGTTTTTTTGACGGCCCGACAATCGCGGCACATGTGGTCTGGCCTACCGAGGACGAGATCCCGACCCTGGTGCGGCGCAAAATTGGCGTCATTCACAACCCGACGTCAAACATGAAAATCGCATCCGGTATTGCGCCCGTTGCTGAAATGCTCGACGCAGGCGTACGAGTCGGCCTCGGCACGGACGGCGCTGCGAGCAACAACGATCTCGACATGTGGGAGGAGATGCGTCTCGCGTCATTTCTGCAAAAAGTCGATCGTATGGACCCCGAGGTCCTGCCGGCAATGACGGTGCTTGAAATGGCCACCATCGGTGGTGCAGAAGCGATCGGACTCGATCACAGGATCGGCTCACTTGAAGTCGGCAAACAGGCCGACATTATCCAGCTTGCATTTGACGATGTGCATCATGTGCCGACTTATGATGTTATCTCGCATCTCGTGTACGTCACGGACGAGCAGGATGTGGCAAGCGTCGTGGTTGCCGGCAAGGTACTGGTGCGTGACGGACAATTCCTGACCATCGATACGACGCGAGTGCGCCGCGAGGCCAACGCACTGGCGGCGAAGATAAGAAGCGCCCTTGCGGAACGAAATCGCGCCGGGGACGGCGCTCCTACGGCCAGCGCCATACCGTGTGTCGCAGGAGCGGCATCCTGCCGCGATACATTGCTGAGCTATCGCGCCGGGGACGGCGCTCCTACGGAATAGAGGCAACCCAAGGGTAAAAATATGCAAGTTGAAAGTCTGATCGCTTTTCTTTTTGTCGGTGCCGTGTCCGGCTGGCTGGCTGGCAAACTCATGCGTGGCGGCGGCTTTGGCCTGATCATCAACATTGTGGTCGGCGTAATCGGCGCATTGATCGGTGGCTATATCTTTAATGTGGTCGGCATCAGCGCAGGCGGAATAATCGGCTCGATCGTAATTGCAACAGTGGGTGCGGGTGTATTCTTGTTTGTCGCAGATCTCGTCCGCAGGAAATGATGGGAGTTCGCGGAGCTTGAGTATGGTGCGGCAGCTGGTGGGCGCTGTAGCGGGAATCGTTACTGCCGTCGTGACAGTAATGATCGCAGAGCGCATCAGTCTTGCCATGTACCCGATGCCCGCTGATTTCGATAGTCACGACAGCGGTGCACTAGCGACCCACGTTGCCGGCGCTCCGGCGGCTGTACTGCTGGTGGTCCTCGCAGGCTATTTGCTTGCGAGCTTCGACGGCACGTTGGTAGCGAGCCTGACCGGCCGGGCCAGACCCGCCGCCTACGCCATGCTGATCGGCCTCCTTATGATCGCGGCGACAGCAAGCAACCTGATCATGATCCCGCATCCGACCTGGTTTGCGGTTGCTGCAATCGTAGGGATTATTATTGCGACCTGGGCCGCGGTGCTATTCGCAACGCGCCTCATTGGACCAAAAGGCGATCGCTAAACGCGACACGAATATGACGACACCCGTTGCAATACAGGACCTGATTCCGGACAACCATTGCTACGGCTGTGGGCCGGAAAACCCGCTTGGCCTGCGCATCAAGAGTTACTGGAACGGCGCGGAATCCGTGTGCCACTACACACCTCGTCCCGAGCAATCTGCCGGCCCGACACAGTATCTTTACGGCGGCACGATTGCAGGCCTGATTGATTGCCATTGCATTGGTACGGCCATCGCGCATCGTTACGAGGAGGACGGACGCGACATTGGCGACGGCGAACCCATCTGGTGCGTAACAGGCGAGCTCAGTGTGCGCTACCTGGCACCAACGCCAATCGACCAGGAGGTCACGCTGCGGGCCACGATTGAGCAATCGGCCGGCAAGAAAACGATATTGACCTGCCGCGTGTACTCGGGCGACACGCTGACGGCCGAGGGCCGCGTAGTCGCCATACGCGTAGCAGACAGCTGGCGCCGCAAAGATTTGACGAATTCGTAGGAGCGGCGTCGCGCCGCGCTACGATGCCGATTCGTCGTGTCTTGCAAGACCTCTGTCGCGGCGAGTCGCCGCTCCTACGGTCAAACAGACTTTCACAACAGCTTGGGAATGAAGATGAACTCATCGCACAAGAAACGATCGGCATGTGGCGCCCTCAGTCCGATAAGTGCCGCTTTTGCGGTACTGCTCACGCTCGGCGCCTGCCAGCCGCAAGATGAGCCGGTTGCGCCTGAAGTCCGCCTTGCCATCACGGGCGCGCGCGTCTGGACCGGCAACCCGGCAAAGCCCTCTGCAGAGGCCGTTGCGGTCATCGACAACAGGATCCTCGCGGTAGGCAGCAACGATGAAATCGAGGCGCTGGCGGGTCCCGACACGGTACGCATCGATGCTGACGGTCAGATGCTGGTTCCCGGCTTCATCGACACACACGTGCATTTTGTGGACGGAGGCTCCAGCCTCTCGTCGGTACAACTGCGCGACGCGAAAACGCCGGCGGAATTTACCCGGCGTATCGCCGATTTTGCGCACACCATCGAGCCCGGCGAGTGGCTGCTTGACGGTACCTGGGACCATGAGAACTGGGGTGGTGAATTGCCGACCCGCGACTGGATCGATGCCGTCACACCGGACAACCCGGTCTGGGTCTATCGCCTGGATGGCCACATGGCGCTTGCCAATTCAGCGGCGCTCGAGCAGGCCGGGGTAGATGCTGACACGCCCGACATCGACGGTGGCGAGATCGTGCGCGACAGCGAGGGCCGCCCTACCGGTGTTCTGAAAGACAACGCCATGTGGCTCGTCAATGAAGTATTGCCACCGCCGGGCGATGCCCTGTTGGACCGCCAGGTGCGCGCGGCAATGAAGTACGTTGCCGGCAACGGTGTTACATCGGTGCACGACATGGCGAATTTCGCGAGCCTCGCTTCCTATCGCCGCCTGCACGACAACGGCGAACTGATTACCCGTATTTACTCAGTCGTGCCATTGTCTGAATGGGAGGCACTGCGCGACGACGTTGCAGCGCACGGTCGCGGTGATTCAATGCTGCGCACTGGCGGTGTCAAGGGCTTCATGGACGGCTCGCTTGGGTCGCATACCGCAGCCTTTTTCGAACCGTTCACCGATGCTCCCGATGATCGCGGCTTCCTCATCAACCAGCTCGATGACATGCACGACTGGATCGCGCAGGCGGATGCCGCCGGATTGCAGGTAATGGTGCATGCAATCGGTGACAGGGCGATTGCCGATCTGCTGGACATCTATCTTGAGGTGGCCGGGGAAAACGGCGCTCGTGACCGGCGCTTTCGTATCGAACATGCACAGCACATCCGGCCCTCTGATATCGGGCGCTTTGCGGCGCAGGATGTGATCGCGAGTATGCAGCCGTACCACGCGATTGACGATGGCCGCTGGGCGGACAAGGTGATCGGCCCCGAGCGCAGCAAAACCACGTACGCGTTCAGGTCATTGCTCAACAGCGGCGCGCATGTGACATTTGGCAGCGACTGGTTTGTCGCTCCGGCCACGCCTATCGATGGAATTTACGCGGCCGTGACGCGCCGTACACTGGACGGCGCGAATCCTGATGGTTGGGTACCGGCGCAGAAAATCACGGTCGAGCAAGCGCTGCGTGCCTACACGAGCGAGGCCGCGTATGCCTCGTTCGAGGAGGACCAGAAAGGCATGATCCGGCCCGGGATGCTGGCGGATATGGTGCTGCTGGACCGCGACCTGACAGCGATCGACCCCGCCACGATTGCGGATACGCGCGTAGTAATGACCATCCTGGGGGGTGAAATCGTCTACTCAGCCGAGGAAAATGCAGCGAAATAGCAATTCTCACAGCGATTTGTGGCTATAATGCGCGCCATTTTCCAGCGCGGCCCGCTGGCCCGGACAGTTCATGAATAGTCGGGGCTAACGTTCAGTTCGAGGCCGCCTGCCCCGGTATGCGCCAGGCTGGCGCATACCAACGCTGAGGCCCACACGTGTTTCCAACCGAAAAAATTCGCAACATTGCGATCATCGCCCATGTCGATCATGGCAAGACCACCCTGGTTGACAAACTCCTGCGCCAATCCGGCACGCTGGATGCGCGTGCCGAACTCATCGAGCGTGCCATGGACTCCAACGACATCGAGCGTGAACGCGGCATAACGATCCTGTCGAAGAACACCGCGATTCGCTGGCGGGACTGGCGCATCAATATCGTCGATACGCCTGGCCACGCCGACTTCGGTGGCGAAGTCGAACGCGTGCTGTCGATGGTTGATGGCGTGCTGCTGCTCGTCGATGCCGTCGACGGGCCGATGCCGCAAACCCGCTTCGTCACGCAAAAGGCGTTTGCACGTGGCTTCACGCCACTGGTTGTGATCAACAAAATCGACCGCGACGGTGCCCGCCCCGACTGGGTACTGGACCAGACCTTTGAACTGTTCGACCGGCTTGGCGCGAGTGATGTGCAGCTCGACTTCCCGGTCATTTACGCCTCGGCACTCGATGGCTATGCCGGTGACAATGCCGACGTCCGCAGCGGTGATGTGACGCCGCTGCTGGAAGCCATCGTCAAGAACGTACCGCCGCCCGAGGTCAATCTTGACGGCCCGCTGCAGCTACAGGTATCGAGCCTCGATTACAGCTCCTACGTCGGGGTACTCGGAATTGGCCGCATCAGCCGCGGCATCGCGCGTGCCAACAAAGGCATCAGCCTGGTACGCCGCGACGGCTCCGTGAAAAACGCGCGCATCATGCACCTGTACGGATTCGACGGATTGCAGCGCATCCAGGTTGAAGAGGCCGGCGCAGGCGACATCGTGGTGTTCAGCGGTATCGATGACCTGCAGATATCCGACACGCTTTGTGAGCGCGACAAACCCGAAGGCCTGCCGCCGCTGCAAATTGACGAGCCAACCATCAGCATGATGTTCCAGGTGAACAAGTCACCATTTGCCGGCCGTGAGGGCAAGTTCCTGACCTCGCGGCAGATCCAGGCACGGCTCAACCAGGAGCTGAAGCACAACGTGGCGTTGCGCGTCGAGGAAACCGGCGACCCTGATCGCTTTCGCGTTTCCGGGCGCGGCGAGCTGCATTTGTCGGTGCTTATCGAAACCATGCGCCGGGAAGGTTTCGAACTGGCCGTTTCTCGTCCTACCGTCATCGAAAAGACTATCGATGGCGTCGTGCAGGAACCCTGGGAGCTGGTGACCGTGGACTTTGAAGAAGAGTTCCAGGGCGGCGTAATGACCAAGCTTGCGGACCGCAAGGGTGAACTCCTGAACATGACACCCGATGGTCGCGGGCGCATTCGGCTCGAGTATCGTATTCCTGCACGTGGCCTGATTGGCTTTCGCACCGAATACTTAACGACAACATCGGGCACCGGCCTCCTGTATCACGTGTTCGAAAAATACGCGCCGCGCGTCCGGGCGGACATCGGGCAACGCAACAATGGTGTGCTGGTTTCAACCGTCAAGGGCAAAGCGCTGGCGTATGCGCTGTTCAACCTGCAGGAGCGCGGCAGCCTGTTTATTGGTCACGGTGTCGAGGTGTACGAAGGTATGCTGCTTGGCATACACAGTCGCGGCAATGACCTGCCCGTCAACCCGACCAAGGGTAAGCAGCTGACCAATATTCGTGCGGCCGGCTCGGACGAGAACATCCAGCTCACAACACCGATAAAGTTCTCGCTTGAAGGCGCGCTCGAGTTTATCGATGACGATGAGCTCGTGGAGATTACACCGTCCAGTATTCGCATGCGCAAGAAACTGCTTTCCGAAGGCGAGCGCCGCCGCGATGCACGCGGGCGCGCGAAAGAAACCGCCTGACAGAACTCGCAGAACGAATAGCAGGGTAATGCCACACGAGGAAAATCACAGGTCGCAAAGTATCGGCTGGCTGCGCGCCGCCGTGATGGGTGCAAATGACGGCATTGTCTCTACCGCGAGCCTGATCATTGGTGTTGCCGCTGCCGGCGCGAGTATCGGCAACATCCTGGTGGCGGGCATGGCAGGCCTGGTCGCCGGTGCCATGTCGATGGCGGCCGGCGAGTATGTTTCCGTAAGTTCGCAAGCCGACGCGGAAAAAGCCGATCTCGAGATCGAGAAGGAGTCCCTCAAAACGAACTACGAACTCGAGCGGGTGGAACTGGCCGAAATCTACGAACAGCGAGGACTCGAGCCTGGACTTGCCCTTGAAGTCGCACGGCAACTGATGGACCACGATGCGCTTGCGGCACACGCTCGGGACGACATTGGCATATCCGAGACCTCACCGGCGAGACCTCTGCAGGCCGCGATATCGTCTGCTATCGCGTTTACGATAGGTGCGGCGTTGCCGTTACTGGCGGCCTGGCTATCGCCCCAGGCGCAGCTGTTGCCCGCCGTTGCGGCGCTCTCACTGCTGTTTCTAGCATTGCTTGGCGCCGTCGCTGCGAAAGCCGGTGGCGCCCCGGTCGGCAGGGCCGCAATCCGGGTTACGTTCTGGAGTGCGCTTGCGATGTTGCTGACCGCGGCGGTCGGCAGCCTGTTTAATGTGCCGGTCTAACCGTAGGAGCGGCATCCTGCCGCGA
>DDIS01000097.1:12967-21338 GCA_002338615.1 Proteobacteria bacterium UBA1844
GCCGCGATAAATTGCTGATCTGACGCTCCCCGGCACACCCCGTCGCGGCAGGATGCCGCTCCTACGGTCAAACGGGGCTCGCGGATGACTTATCGCCGAGCTGCGACGTAAGCTTCTTCAGCATCGCTGTCAGCCTGTACTAGCGGGCCGTTTGGCTGATTCCCTGATGCCCATCGGTTCATCAGCGTGTACGAAAAGCCACAGCGCCGCGCCGATCATCGCGAACACCGACCCGCTGATAATAGCGGCGGGCCAGCCGAGCAGGTTGGCGGTAATCGGCACCAGCATGCCGCCGACGACGCCAGGAATATTGCCCCCGGTATTCAGCACACCGGTTGCGACTGACGCGTGCTTTCCAGACACCGCCATCGTCGCGACCCAGAACGGTGCCTCGGTAAGTTGATTGCAGCCAAAACAAATACACAGCATCACGACCGTGACAACAACATTGTTGGAGACGGCACCGATGTAAAGAAACACGGCGCACAGGACAAGGGCAGTCATCACCAGGTATCGCGGCCCGAGACCAATTCCGAATCGTCGCACCAGCAGGTCGTTGATGAATCCGCCGGCCGTGGCGCCAATTGCACCCAGGATCCAAAGTGCAGCGGTCAGGATGCCGGCATCCGTGGCGGCAAAGCCTTTGACGTCGACCAGGTAAAAAAAGAACCAGTTGAAAAACAGGTAGAACACATAGTTCATGCAAAAATAGCTGCTCGCAAGCAGCAGAACGTTCTTGTTTTTTAGCGCAACCTTCCAGGCACCTCTCTCCAGGGCGTCATCTTCTGATGAACGGTCCGATCTGATCAGCGCGAGCTCTGCCGCACTTACGTGCGGGTGATCCTTAGGGTCGTCGGTGACATACCAGCGAAACACGGCGGCCACGACAAATGCCAGCGGAGCGGTTGCGAGCAATGCGCCGCGCCAGCCGTATAAGTCCATGAGCCAGACAATAGCCGGCGCTGTTGCTGCCGCGCCCAGCGTCAATCCGGTACTCGACAGGCCATTCGGCAATCCCCACTGCCGAACCGGGAACCAGCTCGCAATCGTTCCGCCGATGGTCACGGGGAAAAAAGGCGCATGGACTGCGCCCACCAGGAAGCGAATAATCACGAGCGCAACAACGACGGCCCCCACCGACCACACATTCGTGCCGGGAATAAGAGCTGTTGCTATGGTAAGTAAACCCCAGGCGACAGCCATGACCGTAATTGTCAGCCGGGGGCCAAAGCGGTCGCCGACGATTCCGCCGGGAAACTGGAAGATCGCGTAACCGGCCGCAAAAGCTGAAAACACCATCCCGAGCTGGTACTCGTTCATGCCGAGGTCACGCATCATCGTCTCGCTGACGATGGACAGGTTCGTGCGCAATACGTACGCAATGAAACTGGCGAAGACGATGATGGCCAGGATGACCCAGCGAATGCCTTTCACGGTTGTCTCAACGCGGACGATGCTCCGTTCCCCAGCCTGCCGTAATGAACACAGCCGTAGCTTTGTCTTCGACATCCGCGGTATGCCATGTGCCGGGCTCGTTGATAGCGTACTGGCCAGGGCCAAGAGTCACGGTAGCCTTCGTTCCATCCGGCTTTTCCTGGTGCAAGGTGATTGCACCGGACGTACATAGAACAACCTCGCTCCCCGCGGGATGCATCTCCCACATATCCCAGGATGCTGAAAATTCATGCATGCTCACAAGCCGACCTTCAGTACCGTCGTCACTATGGCGATCAATATAGCCGGAGTACCAGTCCAGGTCTCCGGTGAACCGTGGCTCAACAACCGCCGTTGCACCTAAGCCAAGGTGAATCGGGTTCGCCGTAATGTCATGTGTGCTCATCAACAACCTCTTTCGCCGATCTCTGTATTTATGTCAGCCTGCAAGCTGTTGAGAGTGGCCCGCAAGCTGGCCAGAAGTCGAGGCCGCAAAGCTTCTAGGTGCAGCACCCGTCTCCCTCTTGCACAGGCGGGCATTTGCTATCGCCGTACGAACAGTAGACACAGCAATCACCCTTTTTGGGCTTGAGCAATGCACCGCAGCCCTCGCAATCGTAGAAAAACTGGCATGCGTCGGTCGGCATCAACTCTCGCTTCGAGTGCCCGCATTCTGGACAGGTGATGGTTGAATGTTGCTGCATAGTACGATTCTACGGGAATTCTACAGGCGTTATTGTCATCCGCGACGGGTCACCGTCTGACGACAGGTAATAGCCGCCTTTCTCCTTGTTGCCTGTCACGTTTCATAGCGCAATCGGCACCAAGAGCGTCACCTGAATAGCGCGACTTTTCCAGAATTCACGTCTACAAAAAGCTCTTGCCAAACTCCATAGGCGTCAACTGGAAGAATTTAGCAAGCGTTTGTCCGATATCGGCGAATGTGCGCCGCTTGCCGATCGAACCTGGCTTCAGGTTTCCGCCAATGCAAATAACCGGGATATGCTCGCGGGTGTGATCCGATCCTGGCCAGGTCGGGTCACAACCGTGGTCTGCTGTAATTACCAGCAGATCATCGGGCTTCATTTTTTCTGTCAGCTCTGGCAGGCGCTGATCAAAATACTCGAGCGCATTCGCATAGCCTTCTACGTCACGTCGGTGGCCGTATAACATGTCGAAGTCGACAAAGTTTGTAAACACGATCGAACGATCCGGTGCTTCGTCCAGTGCTGTCAGCGTCGCATCGAACAAGGCGGCATTGCCGGTTGCCTTGATTTTCTTCGTGATGCCCTGGTGGGCATAGATGTCTGAAATCTTGCCAATCGCAATGACCTCGCCGCCCGCTGCCTTGAGTTTATCGAGCACGGTTGGCGCGGGCGGTAGCGTGGTCAGGTCGCGACGATTACCTGTGCGCGTGTAATTTTCTGCGCTGGTGCCCACAAATGGCCGCGCTATTACCCGGCCTATGTTGTATTCATCGACAAGCTCACGTGCTATGTCGCACAGGTCATAGAGTCGCTGCAAACCGAACGATTCTTCGTGGCAGGCGATCTGGAACACGCTATCGGCCGACGTGTAAACAATCGGCTTGCCGGTCCTGACATGTTCGTCACCGAGTTCGGCGATGATCGTCGTACCGGATGAATGACAATTGCCGAGCACGCCCGGCAAATCCGCGCGTTCGATCAGCTGTGCCAGCAATTCCTGCGGAAAGGTGTCGGTCGGCTTGGTGAAATACCCCCAGTCAAACAAAACGGGCACACCTGCAATCTCCCAGTGTCCGCTGGGTGTGTCTTTGCCGCCTGAGAGTTCTTCCGCGTAGCCATATGTCCCGATGATCTCGACGCTCGTATCCACGCCGAGTGGGTATTCGCCCGCGCTGTCCCGCGCCGCCTCGTACAGACCCAGGCGCGCCAGGTTGGGTAACTTGAGCGGTCCGGCGGCTGATTCCGCCCGGACCCGCGCAATGCTGCCCAGCGTATTGGCGCCCTCGTCACCAAACTTGCCGGCATCGCCAGTGGCACCGATACCGAATGAATCCAGAACGAGAATAATTGCGCGAGTCATAACGTCTTTATAGCCCTTGCAGCGAATAAAACAAACCCGCGAGTGCCGCATTCATGAGGTTAACAAGCGTGCCCCCAATCACAGCCTTCAAGCCGAGCCGGGCGATATCGTGGCGTCGGCCCGGGATTATGGCGCCAAGCCCGCCCAGCAAGATGGCGATCGAGCCCAGGTTGGAGAAGCCGCACAATGCGAAGGTTACGACGAGCTGGGTGTAGGCGGAAAGTCCGTCCTTGATCTCGACAAATGCTGCATACGCATAGAACTCGTTAAGCACCAGCTTCTGCCCGATCAGGCTGCCTGCCTGCATCGCTTCATCCCACGGCACGCCGATCAGGAACGCGATGGGCGCGAACAATACGCCGAGCACCCATTGCATCGTCAGGTCTTCGAACCCGAATAGCCCGCCGATCCAGCCCAGCAGGCCGTTCAGCATGTAGATAATCGCTACGAACGCGATCAGCATCGCGCCAACGCTCACTGCGATGCGCATTCCGGTCATGGCCCCATTACCAATCGCCTCGAATATGTTGGCCGGCGCATCTTCTTCCACCATCGCGCCATCGCCAGACTGATCCACGGGCTGCTCGGTCTCGGGAATCATTATTTTCGCGATCAGCAGGCCACCGGGAGCGGCCATAAAACTTGCGGTCAACAGGTAGCCGAGATCGACGCCCATATTGGCGTACGCCATCATCACGCCGCCGGCAATCGTAGCGCAGCCACCGGTCATCACGGCGAACAGCTCCGAATTCGTCATCTTCGCGAGGTAGGGTCGAACCACGAGCGGCGCATCGGTGTGACCGACGAAAATGTTGGACGCCGCCGAGACCGATTCCGCCTTGCTCGTTTGTAACAGGCGTTGCAGACCACCGCCGATGAAACCGACCACCAGCTGCATGATACCGAGGTAGTACAAGGCAGACATAAGCGCGGCGAAAAACACGATCACCGGCAGCACATTGAATGCGATGGTGAAGCCAAGCGTCGGAGTAACCTGGTCGCCGAACACAAACGCAATTCCATCGTTCGCGTAGTTAATAACATGCTGCACGCTGCGTACGACAGAGGCCAGCGCCTGGCGCCCCCACGGAGCGCTGATAATAAAGGCCGCCAGCGCAGCCTGGATGAGAAAGGCAAATAAGACCGTGCGCCGGTTGATAGCGCCGCGATTCGACGACAGCAGCCAGGCCAGCAACATGATGCTTGCAATGCCGACAAGGCTCATCAATTCGGCTGGCATGTCACGTCCTTGTGATCCGCAATGAATTCGAAATCAATTTGCATTTACTAGAAGAATACCGCCTGCAACGACTGTGAACTGCGATCAACAGTCAATCACGCCGGGGACGGCGCTCCTGGGGCCATTTTCTGGACCGGCCCTAGTGATGCGGCAACTCTTGGGGCTCGAAGGTGCTCTCACCGTAGTTGTCAATGCGGTTATCCTGGACGTAGTGGCCTTCCAGCGCCATCAGGCTGATCAGTACGAGGATTGCGACCGGCGGACCCATGATGGCGAACTTGAGCGACAATCGTTCCCACTTCATGTGCATGAAAATTGCGACGATGAATCCTGCCTTCAGAAACATGAACAGCAGGATCAGACCCCAGCGCAAATTGCCTTGCAGGTTGAGGTAGTCAACCATGTACGAGCAAAAACTCAATACGAATAGAAGCCCCCAGATCCAGAAATAGATCGCCAGGGGATGTTGTTGTCCTTCTGCACTAGCCATACCTGAAATTCCCGATGTACAAATTACCAGAGGTAGAAAAACGCGAAAATAAAGACCCAGACGAGGTCCACGAAGTGCCAGTAAAGCCCCGTAATCTCGACGATCTCGTAGTTACCGCCACGTCGCTCGTAGAAACCGTTTTTGACGCGAAACGCAATGACCAGCAGGTAGATCACGCCCGCAGAGACGTGCATGCCGTGAAAGCCTGTAATCATGAAAAACGTCGAACCAAACTGGGCGGCACCCATGGGGTTGCCCCAGGGCCGTACACCATGATCAACAATCAATTTGGTCCATTCGAAGGCCTGCATGCCAACGAACGAAGCACCGAGAGCGGCCGTTGCCACCATCAGCCAGAAGGTCTTTTTGCGATCCTTGCGATAGCCCATGTTCACGGCCATCGCCATGGTGCCGGACGAAGTAATCAGGATGAACGTCATTATGGCGATCAGCACGAGTGGAATTGAGTGGCCATAGATCGTTAGCGAAAAAACCTCGGCCGTGCTTGGCCATGGATCGGTCGTCGCGATCCGCACCTTCATATAGGAGACAAGAAAGCAGCTGAAGATAAACGTATCGGAAAGAAGGAAGATCCACATCATGGCCTTGCCCCAGGGCACGGGGAAGACTTGCTTGTCACGCGAGAAATCGAAAGCGACGCCCGGCCGGCCGGCCGGTTCCGCTACACCCGTGTGATCCGCTACCGCTTCTGACATAAGAGACCTCTTTTTAAAACTCGCGACTGTCCAATCCAGGCATTCAAGTCGATAACAAAAGACCGAACAGCACCAGCCATACGAGCAACAGGTAGTGCCAGTACACCGCGCACAGTTCGATGCTCTGGCGCACCGATGCAACGCTCCTGTCTGTTACCAGGCGTTGCATGGCCCGCGCCCAGACATACATGCCGCCGAGAATATGAATCGCGTGCACACCCGTCAGCAAAAAGAAAAACGCAACAGACGGGTTGCTGCTCAGGTATTCGCCACCCGCATGGAGTTCACGCCAGGCGATCAGTTGCCCCGCGACGAACAGCATCGTGAGCACGCCGGTAACCAGCATGCCGGGCATGAGCTTCGCAAGTTGGCCCTTGAGCGCCGCGTTTCGCGTCCATTGAAAAACAAGACTCGCGGCAACCAGCATTCCGGTGTTGAGCCACAACAGCTGCGGTTCCGTCAGCGGTATCCAGTCACCGAGTTTCATGCGTTCCGTGTAGGCGCTCAGGATCAACGCAAAAAACGAAGTTATGACCGCCAGCAACACGCTTAGCGCAACTGTCTTCGCATTCGCATTCATCGGTGCCTGGTGCGCCGCGTCGCTGGTCGGTTCGGCGACCCACGGTTGCGCGTTGAACGTTGCTTTCAGCAACCACCCCAGGAATATCGCGAGGATGACGGCAAGACTTAGGAGTATGAACTCCATCAGTGGCTGGATCCGTGGTCACGCCCGACCGGCGCATCTTTGGGGGATACGTTTTGCGGTATGAAGTCGTCTTTGTAGCCGGGCACGCTGTAGTCGTACGCCCAGCGATACACGACAGGCAGGTCATGCCCCCAGTTGCCGTGCCTGGGCGGCGTATTCGGCGTCTGCCACTCGAGCGTCGTCGCTTTCCACGGGTTGGAACCCGCTGGTTTGCCACTCCTCAGACTCCAGATCATGTTGACGAAAAACAGGATCTGGGTCGCGGCGACGAACAGCGCCGAAATCGTAATGCTCTCGTTCAACGTATGAGCCGATGCCGGCATGAAGTCCGTATCGCCCATGGCGAAGTAACGGCGCGGCACGCCCTGGAATCCCAGGTAGTGCATCGGCAGGTAGATCGCGTAAGTACCGAAGAAGGTCATCCAGAAATGCCACTTGCCGAGTGTCTCGCTGTACATCTTGCCCGTGATTTTCGGGAACCAGTGGTAGATCGCACCGAATACCACGAGAATCGGCGATACGCCCATCACCATGTGGAAATGGGCAACCACGAAATAGGTATCCGACAACGGCAGGTCGATAGTGACGTTGCCGAGAAACAGGCCCGTCAGTCCGCCATGAATAAAGGTGAAGATAAAGCCGATGGCGAACAGCATCGGCGTACGCAGGTGGATATTGCCCTGCCACAGGGTCAGCACCCAGTTGTAGACCTTGATCGCGGTCGGCACAGCGATAATCAGCGTCGTGGTCGCAAAGAAAAAACCGAAGTATGGATGCATGCCCGACACGTACATGTGATGTGCCCACACGACGAACGACAAACCGCCAATGGCAATGATGGCCCAGACCATCATCCGGTAACCAAAAATATTCTTGCGCGCGTGCGTGCTCAGGAGATCGGATACTATGCCGAACGCGGGCAGCGCAACGATGTACACCTCCGGGTGGCCGAAAAACCAGAACAGGTGCTGGAACAGGATCGGGCTGCCGCCCGTATAACCTGGATCGACACCCATCGAACTGATCGCCGGCATGAAAAAGCTGGTCATCAATGTCTTGTCGAGCAACATCATGATGGCGCTGACGAGCAAGGCCGGAAACGCCAGCAGGCCGAGCACCGTCGCCATGAAAATGCCCCAGACCGACAAAGGCATGCGCATCAGCGTCATGCCCTTGCAGCGCGCCTGCAGCACGGTTGTAACGTAGTTCAGGCCGCCCATCGTAAATGCGACGATAAATACCGCGAGTGATATCAGCATCAACACGATGCCCCAGTCCACGCCGGGCGTGCCCGCGCTGATTGCCTGCGGTGGGTACAGTGTCCAGCCAGCGCCGGTAGAGCCACCGGGTACGAAAAAGCTCGCAAGGAGAATGATGACCGACAACAGGTAAACCCAGTAACTCAGCATGTTGAGATACGGGAACACCATGTCGCGCGCGCCGCACATAAGTGGAATCAGGTAGTTGCCAAAGCCACCGAGGAACAGTGCGGTGAGCAGGTAGATCACCATGATCATGCCGTGCATGGTGATGAACTGGTAGTAGTTTTCGGGGTTAATGAAATGCACATCGTCGGGGAAACCGAGCTGCAGGCGCATCATGGCGGACAGGCACAAGGCGATGATGCCGACAAAAATCGCCGTGCACCCGTACTGAATAGCGATTACCTTGTGATCCTGGCTCCAGATGTACTTCGTGATGAACGTCTGCGGATCGTG
>DDIS01000083.1:0-428 GCA_002338615.1 Proteobacteria bacterium UBA1844
GGAGCGGCACCCTGCCGCGATCGGGTACAGCCCGGGCACGTAGAACCAGCATCGGCTCGCAGCAGACTGCCGCTCCTACGAGCTTCGCTGACGTGATTCGATGTGATCCCAGACACACTCGGCGCCAGCCTCACGCAGTTTGGCCAGTATCGTCTCGTGTGCCGCAGCCTCGACGTCATTTGCCCGTACGACCCGTAATTCCAGACTCTGCGCCTGCAGCGACACCGTATGGTCATCGCGTGTTACATCAGCGCTCACTGCAACTGATAGCGTACGACGCTCGTCGAGGAGTAGCGCCGCCTGGCCCCCGGTCATAGCGAGATAGACTTTGGCAAGGAGTTCCGCATCGATCAGTGCGCCATGCACGTCGCGTCGCGATGCGTCGACCGAGTAACGTTTGCACAACGCGTCCAGGCTGTTGCGCTGCC
>DDIS01000083.1:520-966 GCA_002338615.1 Proteobacteria bacterium UBA1844
CGTCCAGGCTGTTGCGCTGCCCGGGATGCATTTCGCGCGCCATCTGCAGGGTATCCAGCACCGTGGCGTGTGCCGCAATCGTCGGTTGTGCGTGCTTCATGAGTTGCAGCTCATGTTCGATAAACCCGACATCGAACGGCGCGTTGTGAATGACGAGTTCGGCCCCCGCGAGAAATTCCAGCAACTCAGTAACGATCTCCGGAAAACGCGGTTGGTTCTCAAGGTCGGCACGGCTGATACCGTGCACGCGCTGGGCGCCTTCATCGATGTCGCGATCCGGGTTCAGAAAACGGTGAAACTCGCGGCCGGTCAGCCGACGATTCACGAGCTCAAGGCAACCGATCTCGATCATCCGATGACCCTGGGTGGTCGAGAGACCCGTCGTTTCAGTATCCAGAACTACTTGTCGCATGGTCTTTACAGTTCGTCTATGCCGCGATTGGCCA
>DDIS01000083.1:1061-1222 GCA_002338615.1 Proteobacteria bacterium UBA1844
TCTATGCCGCGATTGGCCAGTTGATCCGCCATCTCGTTGCCAGGATTGCCCGCGTGACCTTTGACCCAAATCCATCGAATATCGTGACGCTGGGCCGCGGCATCCAGGGCCTGCCACAAATCCTGGTTTTTCACGGGCTTATTGGCGGCCGTTCTCCAGCC
>DDIS01000083.1:1375-4107 GCA_002338615.1 Proteobacteria bacterium UBA1844
TGCCGTCCATGACGTATTTTGAGTCCGTGTGCAACACCACCGCCTTGCGACCACTCAATGCATTCAGCGCCTCAATCGCGGCCATCAGCTCCATACGATTGTTCGTGGTCTCGGCTTCCCCACCGTGCAGCGTCTTGCGGCGCGTACCTGATATCAGCAGCGCTCCCCAGCCACCAGGCCCGGGATTGCCCCGGCAGGCCCCGTCAGTATAAATCTCGATGCTTTCGTTCAAATCGGGTGCGCGATGTTTGAGTGGACAGGGTCCGGGTTGAGGGTTCGGCCAGCCCGGCGACCACTTGGCGGGTCTTGCTCCAGACAGGACGCACCGGTGTCAGGGTGTTGATACGTTTCTGCGCCGAGAGCATATAGCAAGCCGACAACTCGGGCCACCAACGCTGGCCACGCTGTTCCCACCGGACGGAGGGCGTGGTACGGCCACCGGGCAGCGGCCAGCGAAAAAAATAGCCGCGGTTGCTCAAAATTCGCATATCCAGCAATCGTAGCCAGTCTTTCAAGCGCCGATCCGATAACAGGTCTTCTGCCCCGGGTGGCATGCCGGCGCCGGGAACCAGGCGGCGCAATCCCCACAAGCCCCCTGGCCGAAAGCCCAGCAACAGCAGGTGGCCATCGGCGCGCAATACGCGATGCACCTCGCGCAAAATGGCCTGCGGCCGGTCCGAAAAGTCCAGGCTGTGCGGCAGGATGACCGAATCGACTGAATCGCTCGCAATCGGCAGTCGATGTAATTCACCCACCGCCAGCGTGCCCGCGCTTGCGTCCAAATCCCAGAGTGTATCGGCGAGCAAGGCCGAGCGCTGGGTCCGGGAATAGCGCAGAAACGTATGCCTGTCGCCCCAGAGGCCGATCTGCAGCGCCTCTTCACCGAACACGCCATCGAGGAGTTCCTCGGCCAGCCGCGCTTCGAGGGTCAGCAGCGCCTGTCCCGGTGGCGACTGCAACCAGGTGTACGCGATGTGATCTGTCCACTTGCGCAATGTCATTCTGTCAGTACGATATCCGGATGTTCAGAGCCTGTACCCGATTATCGCAAAGAATTCATGCCGCTTGTATGTTTGGCAGCGGCTTTTTCGTGCTCTTCCTCATAGCCGTCACGCCGGCGCGGGCCGACATTCCGCCTTTTCTGGCTGACCGGAGCGATGCACCTTCCCTGCGCCTGGTCTCGCCTGTCGATGGCCTGAATCTTGAGGAACTCGGCCCCCTGGCGCCTGTACAGCCTGCGGATGTGCTCGGTCTGTTGCGACAGGAGTTCTCAATCGACTATGCCGACAACCGGCGTATCGAAGCAGAGCGCAACTGGTACCTGAAGCACCCTGACTACCTGCAACGGGTGCTGACGAGGGCCCAGCTCTATATGCCGTATATCCGCGACGAACTGGCGCGTCGCGGGCTACCTGTGGAGCTCGCATTGTTGCCCATTGTGGAAAGCGCCTACGACCCGTTTGCCTATTCGCACGGGCGCGCGGCGGGCCTCTGGCAGATGATACCGGGTACGGCGAAGCGTTTTGGTGTGCGGCAAAACTGGTGGTACGACGGACGCCGCGACATTGTCGACTCAACCCGCGCCGCGCTCGACTATCTCACCTACCTGTATGAACTCAATGATGGCGACTGGTTGAACGCCATCGCCTCCTACAATTCCGGCGAAGGCAATGTCTTGAAAGCCGTCAGGCGCAACCGGCAGTCCGGCAAGCCGGTCGACTTCTGGCACCTCAAAGTGCCGAGAGAGACCGCCTCCTACGTACCCAAATTACTGGCGCTGGTCGATATCGTGCGCACTCCGGACAGCTACCAGCTGAGCCTCCCCGCGATTCCGAACCTGGCGCGATTCGAGATCGCAGATGTCGAGACGCAAATCGACCTCGCCCTCGCGGCCGAACTGGCCGGCATCGATGTCGACACGGTGTATGCGTACAACCCGGGCTACAACCGCTGGGCCACCGACCCCGCGGGGCCCTTTACCCTGCTGATCCCGACGGAGGCCGCCGAGCTGTTCACGAGCACGCTCGCGAGTGTTCCGGAAGCGGAACGGATACGCTGGAAGCGTCACAAGATCGGCAATGGCGAGACGATCTCGGAAATTGCCGAGCAATACCACACAACCGCCGCAGCAATTCGCGATGTCAACAAACTGCGCGGCAATACCATTCGTGCGGGCCAGTACCTGATGATTCCGGCATCCTCAAAACCACTGTCGAGCTACAGCAAGAGCGCCGATGCGCGGCTCGCGAAGACACAGGATCGCAAACGGGACGGCCAGCGCATTGAACACATTGTTGCCAGTGGCGAGAGTTTCTGGACCATCAGCCGACAATACAAGGTCACTACCCGCCAGCTTGCGGCGTGGAACGGCATGGCCCCTGGTGACACCTTGTCCACGGGCAAGACACTCGTCGTATGGACCAACGCGGCAAACGCCACGACAGCCGGCACTTTGCCAACCAGCGCGCCGGTCAATACGACTCGGAAACTGAGGTACACCGTCCGCAGTGGCGACTCCCTGTACCTGATTGCGCAAAAGTTCCGCGTATCGATTGGCCAAATCGCGGCCTGGAATAACATCGACACCGGAAAAATCCTCAGGCCGGGACAACGCCTCACCATGTACGTCGATGTGACCCGCCAAAGTTCGTAGCAGCGGCATCCTGCCGCGATCGGGGTCGGACTGGGTCGCGGCGGGACGCCGCTCCTGCGGTATGCGAATCCGGAAATAT
>DDIS01000072.1 GCA_002338615.1 Proteobacteria bacterium UBA1844
TTGGCTTAGGCGAGCGAGTGACATTCACGGGTCGCCTGAGCCAAGCCGATCTGGTCGAGGAATACAATCGCGCTGCGTGCTTGCTACTCACATCCACCAGGGAAGGGCTTCCGAACGTCGTGCTGGAAGCGATCGCCTGCGGTACGCCGGTCGTCGCATGCGATGTCGGTGGAGTCAGGGAAGCGATCCGGGACGAGGCAGCTGGGCGCATCGTGGGGCGGCGCAACCCGGACGATCTTGCCGATGCGGTCCGGTCCGTACTGGCCCAAGCCACTGACCGGAATACAATCAGCCGCCTGGCAGGCCAGTTTTCCTGGCAAAGAACAGCGGCTGACCTGGAAAGTTTGTACCTTGAAGTCCTGGCGAGTCACCGGGAACAGACAGGTTGATGGCGGCCAAACTGCAGATTCTCATGTACCACCGGGTGCTGGCGCGACGGGATCCGATGCTGCCTGAGGTGCCGGACGCCGCCGAGTTTCGCCAACAGATGCTGACTTTGAAGCGCCTGTTTCACGTGCTGCCTTTGCAAGAAGCAGCACGACACCTCGGCGAAGCTTCACTGCCTGATCGAGCGGTATCAATTACCTTCGACGACGGGTACCGGGACAATCTGCTCATCGCGGCGCCCATCTTGCGATCCCTCTCGCTACCAGCAAGTCTGTTCGTCGCCTCGGGATTTCTGGATGGAGGCGTCATGTGGAACGATGTACTGATAGAGTCAGCCAGGACGACACCGCTTGAGCGCATTGATCTTGAAGAGTTCGGTATCCGCGACTACGAGCCGACTTCATACGCGGCGCGAAAGGAGCTGGCGGATCGGCTTGTGCAAACCATCAAGTACCATCCGACCGAAGAACGCACCTCTATAACGGAGTCACTTGCACAACGTTTGAAGGCGAACGTTGACCGCAATCTGATGCTCAAAACGAAAGACCTGCAAAAACTGTTATCCCTGGGTATCGAGATAGGGGCACACACCGTCAATCATCCTATTTTGACTCAATGCTCGGCTAAGGAAGCTCACGCGGAAGTGACGCAAAACCGCGATTTTTTACAAGCAAGCATTCAGAAATCGATTGTGGGGTTCGCTTATCCGAACGGCAAACCCGGTGTCGATTACGATCTCACGCATCGAAACCTCGTCGATGCGCTCGGTTTCGAATACGCGGTGTCGACTGCCTGGGGTACTGCCAACGCAAGCGACGACCGGCTGCAACTGCCGAGGTTGGGATTCCCCGGAGCCGGCTTCGTCACGTTCCCGTTGCGGATGCTAAAGAGCTCGCGTGACCGGGCCAACGGATTGCTACAGACAGGTCAGCAACGCTCCTGATTACCGGCTGGCAAACCAGAGTTCGAGCATAGTCAAAATCCAAATCAGTTCGCCATAGTAGGCTGCATTTTCGGTACGATGATCATTCTGCATCCTGTCCAGAAAATCGCCGCGAAAAATCTCCCGCTTCCGTAGCGAAACAATTGAGTCTCCTACAAGCTCCCGCAAGCCCGTATGCGTTCTGAGCCAAAGTCCGAACGGCAAACCAAACCCGTGCTTGGACTTCGCCAGGGTCTTCTGCGGCAGGAAATCTGCAACGGCACGGCGATAGAAATGCCGCAGATCGTTGCCGCGGATCAGCCAGCCTGCCGGTAACTCGCACGCAAAATCGACTATGTCGTCATCGAGCAATGGATACCGAACCTCGATTCCCGCCAGGCGACACATGGTGCCAACCTTACGTAGGTCATTGTCGGCCAACGTGTACTTCCAGTCCAGATAGAGCAGCCGCTGGAGCGAGGTAGGCGCGGCGCAGGCCGCGTAGCGTTCTCGCTTTGCGACGAGCGGCAAACTCGTGTCCAACTGCTCGAGGAACGATGTATCGAACACATCACCAGGACGATTGCGGTGCAAAAAATTGTATTCCTCCAGGCGATCCGGCAACGGCACGCGTGCCTGCTCGAAATAGCGCCCGGCCTTGCGCAGTAATGCGGGCCCGGAAGTCGTCGGTATCAGGCGCGCCAGCGGGTCGATGGCGTACTGCCTTAGCATCCGCGGCAGCTTCTCGTAAGGATGAAAGTACTGTTGATACCGGTAGCGTTCGTTACCGCCGAACAGCTCGTCTCCACCATCCCCCGCAAGCAGCACGGACATACCGCTTTCACGAGCCAGGCGTGCGCATACGAACACGGCAACGGCCGACGAGTTGCCAAATGGCTCGTCGTAAGCTGCAGCGATTTGCGGCATGCAGTCCACTATATCCTGGGCGCTGAGGTAGTAGTCGTGGAGCCTCAGGTCGAAATGTTTCGCTACGGCTTTTGAATACTGCATCTCGTCGTAACCGGGCGCGTCGAACCCGATCGTGAACGCCTCTGAAGCGCCACCCACAATTTGCGAGTGCATTCCCGCTACCGTAGAGCTGTCAAGACCTCCACTCAAGAAACAACCAGTGGGCGATGAGGCGATATCCCGCCCGACCGCTTCGCGTATGAGTTCCAAGAGCTCCCTGCCCCGCTCGTCAATGTTGCCATCGCGCTCGCTAAAGCTCGGCCGCCAGTATTCAATGACCTGACTTCGTTCCGGTGTGAACAGCACCAACGACGCCGGAGGCAGCTTTTGAACACCACTGTAGATGCTCGCCGGCCCGGGTATGACGTGCGCATAGACATAATCGTAGATCGCCTGCGAATCCACGGCCGTATTGCCGGTTTGACGGGCAACGTCTTTGAGCGACGTGCCAAATCCAAAGCCGCCCCCGACGGCTTTGGCCCAATAGACTGGCAAGCTCACGAATCGATCGACAGCGAGCAGCGCCTGCTTTTTCTTTGAGTCGATCACGGCAAGCGCAAAATGGCCTCGCAAATGAGGCAGCAGCTCGTGGCCGTGTTGCCTCCAAAGGCGGATGATCGTATCGGCGCAAGTCGATTCCTCATTCTCAAAATCCTGGCCATCGCGCGGGCGTGACCGGCCAAGTACAACTACTTCGACCTCGTCTTTCTTGCGGACGCTGACACGCACGACGCGCCGCTGCGCCGAATCGGGGGCCACTTCAATATGGCCTTGCCCACCTGCGTCGACGAGACCTGTAAAAAAAACCTGCTCCCTTGTCACTGCGCTTCCTTGTGATCTATCATCATCCGCAGCAATGCAGAGTGCTAACTTGCAATGCGCCGAATGCTAAACGACGGCGTAGCTACCAACATGTTATCCGCATCGACTCGAGTGCTGGTTCCAAATATCCCTGACTAGCAACTGCGCCAGAGTTTTGTAGCGCTCAGCGTTCCCGTGCGGGTCGTAGCCTAATGTATAACGTGCACGATACTCGTCGGGTGACGATACCCTGAAATCGCTCATGCCGTATTCCCAAACTGATTTTTTTCCGGGCAGCGCCTCGATTACTTCGCAGAGAACCGTGTTTTCCGGTTTGTTCTCGCCGTTTGGAACATAAAAGATCAGGTCGCTTTCCGCGGCATTTGCCATCTCGATCATCGCGTGCCAATCCCGGGTTGGCCATGTAGACGAGTTGACTTTGCTCCGCCGCTCGGATTCTTCTGCTCGCGGCTGCGGCGCAGGCTGTAGAGCCGCCGCCTGCGCCCGGATTGAATCCAGCTGAGCACGTAATCGGTTGGCGACGAAGGGAGCGGATCTCAGCACGTGTCGAATGCGATCCCGGCGCGCTTTAGCGGCCCGTTCCGATTCGAGTTCGGATACGGCAGGCAGTACAAAAGAGGCGTCGGAATCAGCGACGCGCACGATAATGCTTTCGTAGTGATTTAGCTCAAGCTCTCTTTGCAACACGATGCGTTGATGCCCTGGACCGTATCCGCCCGTCGCAGCGTTAACAACCCTCACCTGCGCCCAGTGTTTCGACAGCTGCGCCTGCAAACGGGCTGTTATTGTCTGATCTTCGCGCACGCCCGGACCCACAACCTCGGAGCTGCCGACAACCAGTATTTCAGGATGGCCGGATCCCGGCTCGGCACCACGGAAACCGCGATTGTTAATCCGAATCCGAGGTGACTGTATGGAATAGTTGCCGAGGAACATGGCTACATTTGACTGCCGCGGCGAGTATCGGTACAGAAGCTCAGGATCGTAATCGAAAGCAACCAGCCGCGGCGTCCACGGTAAACGAAAATAAACTTCGAGGGAAGCAAATGCTATCGCCGTCGAAAGGGCCAGAAAAACGGTAATCCTGCCAAAGCTCATCGACGCTCACTCAGAATTGGTAGTAGATAAACGCCGTTGTCGATTGCATCGCATAGCGAAGCACAAAAAACAGGAGAACTCCACTTATCGCTACCGCTTTCAGAACATTTGAAGTCAAATACGGTATCACGGAACCGCTACGTGTTTGAAGGTACTCGGTCGCAAACAGCGGCGCCGAAAACAACATTACGTCACGCGCCATGTTCAGAGTATCCTCCGTCAACACATCGAATGCCCAGGGTGCCATCAGCATTGCGCGGAGTTGCTCGCCGCTTTGGTCGATGTAGTTGCCGTCGACGATTGCAACGTTCGCGCAGCGGAATAGCAACCAACCCAAAAGCGTAAGATGCATCATAAAGAACCAAGCGAGCGGCGTCGGCAGCTTTAGCCACCAGCGACTTCCTGATAAATAGCGATGACCGGCAAGCAGGACGCCATGGTAGGCGCCCCACCACAGGAAATTCCATGAGGCGCCATGCCATAAACCGCCAAGCACCATGGTAATCAAGAGATTTCGATAAATTTTACGGCCGCCGCGGCGATTGCCGCCGAGGCCAAAATACAGATAATCCCTGAGCCAGGTCGAAAGGCTGATATGCCAGCGCCGCCAAAAGTCCTGGGGAGACACGGCGAGATAAGGCCGGCGGAAATTTTCCATCAGTTCGAGCCCGAACAGTTTCGCCGAGCCGCGCGCAATATCAGTATAGGCGGAAAAATCCGCGTAAATTTGCACGGCAAACGCTATCGTAGCGAGATAAACATCCGGACCGGTGGCGATATGGTAGTTGCCGTACACACGGTCGACGTGCATAGCGAGGTTGTCCGCGACCACGACCTTCTTGAACAGACCCCAGGCGATCAATGAAAAGGCTTCGGTATAGTCCTCGCATCGAAGCGTCGCACGTCTGATCTGCGGGAGCAGATTCGCGGCACGCTCAATAGGGCCCGCAACCAGCTGCGGAAACATTGCCACAAACACTGCAAAATTTAACAGCTCGGGTTCCGGCTCGATTTTCCTGCGGTAGACGTCGATGGTGTAGGACATCGTCTGAAACGTGTAAAAAGAGATACCCACCGGCAATACGATATGCAAAGCCGGTGTCGCAATCTCGACATTGGCATGCGCAAGTAATTGTACGAATCCATCGACGAAAAAATTAAAGTACTTGAAGAACCCAAGTATGGAAAGGTTGATGAAAATGCTGAGAACCAGCCAGCGTCGCCGGGTATGTTCGCCGTCGCTCCGGTGCAGGTAACGGCCAATCACGAAATCGGAGACCGTCGATATCAGAATCAACGATAGAAACCGCCAGTCCCAGGCGGAATAGAAAACGTAACTTGCGAACAACAGAATACTGTTGCGGGTCCGGCGCCCGAATATCGACTGCGCCAGCATGAACAAGAACAATACGAGTAACAGGAACGCTATATACGTCCACGAATTGAAACTCAATAGTAGTCCCTTGCCGGCGGGTGCTGAGAGCGCATTACGTGCATGACATTGTGCTATATTTCGCAGCCGAATCCCAGCATCGTGCCGGCCCCGTCATGTCCCCAGGAATCCGTCCGTGGTTGTCACATGGTGTCATGCATGCCGGTATGCACCGATGTTTCCTGAAGCACCGGCGCTCACTCGCTGTTCTGATAACGGTCTGTCTTGCCGCCGGATGCGTTGCCCGAACAGATTCGCATAAGTCGTTCGCCCACGAAATTGAGCGCACGGTGGTTGTAA
>DDIS01000098.1 GCA_002338615.1 Proteobacteria bacterium UBA1844
GGCAACAAGCCTTCCTGGTTGCGGGCCAGGATGCCGGCCGGCGCCGGCTATGCCGGAACCCGCCGCATCGTGCATGAACATCGCCTGAGCACCGTTTGTGAGGAATCGATGTGCCCGAATATCGGTGAGTGCTGGAATGCCGGCACCGCCACGATCATGGTACTCGGCTCTGTTTGTACCCGCGCCTGTCGCTTTTGTGCGGTGGACACCGGCAACCCGAAAGGCTGGCTCGATGTCGAGGAGCCGCTCAACACCGGCAAGGCTGTGGCACTGATGGGCCTCAAATACGTCGTGATTACCTCGGTGGACCGTGACGACCTGCCGGACGGTGGCGCCGCGCACTACGCAGCCTGTGTACGTGAAATCAAGCGCCTGAACCCGGACACTGCAGTCGAGGCGCTGACGCCGGATTTCAACGGCAGGCACGAGCACGTTGACCTGGTGCTGGATTCCGGGCTCGAGGTTTTTGCCCAGAATGTCGAGACCGTAAAACGACTGACACACCCGGTTCGTGATCCGCGTGCGGGTTACGAGCAAACGATCGATGTTTTGCAACACGCGAAACAGTACCGGCCCGAGGTATTGACCAAGACCAGCCTGATGCTTGGCCTCGGCGAGCGAGACAGCGAAATCATGCAGGCGATGGACGACTTGCGCCGCGCCAATGTCGATATTCTCACGCTTGGCCAGTACCTCCGGCCAACACCAAACCACCTCGCGGTCGAGCGCTATGTAACGCCGGCCGAGTTTGATGCCTATCGAATCGAAGGGCTGGAACGCGGATTCGTCGAAGTGGTTGCCGGGCCGATGGTGCGCTCGAGTTACCGGGCCGAGCAGGTACTGCAAAAAAATAACGTCGGTCTCGCAGTCTGAGTGAGCACCGTCGATTTCACTGCAATCCGCTACCGCATTCTCGTCCTTTGCACTAACAGGCCCTAGCTAATGAGTCAGTTTTTTATTGAATACGGATTATTCCTGTTGAAATCCGTCACGATCGTTATCGCACTCATAATCTTGATCGCCGTTGCCGCAACCGCGGGCAGGAAAGGCAGCCATGAAGGCTTGGAAGTTGAGAGCCTGAATAAGAAGTTCCAGGCACTCGCACATACCTTGCGCCTCGCTGTGTTGAATAAATCCGAGCAGAAAAAGCAAGCAAAACAGGAAAAGAAGCGACAGAAAGCGGCAGGAAAAAATGCGTCGAATCGGCGGCGAAGTTTCGTAATTGACTTCAAGGGTGACCTCAAAGCCAGCGCTGTTCCTTCATTGCGCGAAGAGGTTAGCGCGATTCTCGATGTTGCAACTGCGGATGACCAGGTCATCGTGCGCCTGGAAAATTACGGCGGTGTCGTCCACGAACACGGTCTTGCAGCGTCACAGCTGGTGCGCATCCGCAACGCAGATATACCGTTGTACGTATGCGTCGACAAAGTCGCGGCGAGCGGTGGCTACCTTATGGCCTGCGTTGCCAGCAAAATATATGCAGCGCCGTTCGCAATCCTCGGCTCCATTGGCGTGCTCGCGCAAATTCCGAACTTTAACCGGCTGCTCGACAATCATGGTGTGAATTTCGAGCAGATTACCGCCGGCAAATACAAGCGCACGGTCACCATGTTCGGTGAGAATACTGACGAGGACCGCGCGAAGCTCAAGGAAGAACTTGAAGAAGTGCACACACTGTTCAAAAGTGCAGTAGCCACCTACAGGCCCGATCTCGACCTCGAAAGGCTGGCGACCGGCGAACACTGGTATGGCACGCGCGCGCTTGAACTCAAGCTTGCGGACGAGCTCAAGACCAGTGATGAGCTGCTGCGTGAACTGGCCGCCGAACGCGACCTGTTCCACCTGAGTTACAAGATCAAGCAACCTTTACAAAAGCGCCTGATGGCGAACGTCGACAGTGCGCTGGAGAAGGTGGCAGCCCTGCGCTGGCGCCGCGGCTTTGAGTCACGCCTGCCGCGCTAGCCGGGGCCAGAGGTTTTTACCGGCGGAACCAGCGTGCTGTACCGCGGTCGAAAGCAGGACAGGGGCGTCGGCTTGACGGGCACCGGGCGCCCTGTCCCGGCGTTTTCGCCCTGTCGCGGCGTTATAATGTGCAGCACTATGAATGCTCATTAATTGCAATAGAGCCCTTTATCGCAAGGGAACACGTATGACCAGACATATTCCTCGTATCGCAAAGCCAGCCTGCACAATCGCAGCGTTGTTGCTGTTGACGGCGTGTTCGACCTCGCCGACGGGTCGCAGCCAGATGGTGTTGCGTTCTGATGATGCGCTTGCGGCGGAAGCCGCGCAGCAGTTCGCCGAAATGCGTGCTTCGATCCCGTTGGCGACCGACCGGGCCACTATCGACTATATCCATTGTGTGGCTACCGCCGTGGTTGATGTACTGGAGCCGCAGTATCGTGACCTCGACTGGGACATGGCGATTTTCGATATCGATGCCGTTAATGCTTTCGCGATGCCGGGCGGCAAGATCGGCGTTATGACAGGGATTTTGAAGGCGGCGCAAAATCAGGACGAATTGGCTGCGGTCCTGGGGCACGAAATCGCACACGTCACAGCACGGCATTCGAATGAGCGTGCTTCACGCTCGCCGGTGGCTGGCGTTGGAATCCAGGTAGCGGCGGTCCTGCTTGGCGCGGGCAACCAGGGCGCAACTTACACCGCGTACGAAGCCCTGAATCAGGGCGCTGCGCTCGGTATCATGCTGCCCTTTAACCGGACGCAGGAATCGGAGGCGGATGTAATAGGTCTCGAGTTCATGGCACGCGCCGGTTTTGATCCACGGCAAAGCGTGCCGCTGTGGCAAAACATGGCCGAGGTGGCAGGCGGCGATGAACCTGCGGAGTTTCTTTCAACACATCCGTCGAGCGAGAAGCGTATCGACGCGCTGGTGTCGCAATTTGGCAAGACACTGGTGTTGTACAATGAGGCACAAAGCGAAGGGCGCAAGCCGGATTGTGGCGCGCCACCCGTTTTGCCTGAAAAATCGGCAAAGAAAAAATAGGGGCCGTTCGGCCCCTACCGCGCAGGCCCCTGGTTCAGGTTAGAATGCGCTCATGCAAACTGTGACCACACTGCAAAACATGTGCCGCGTCGTAACTCTGTGCGCGGCACTTGCCATTCTCGCCGGATGTTCCGGCTGGAACCCGTTTGTAAGTGAGCAGGGGAATCAATCTGAACCCGCGACACTGCCCGACCTTGCGAGCTTGCCGCTCGAGGCGGCTATCGACCCTAATCGATTCATTATTGAATTCCCGGAGCAGTCTGTCGTTGGAGTGCCACAAGTCGTGTTCGCCAGGCACGAGAACACCCTGCACGATTTCGCACTCGAATACGGCGTTGGCTACGATGAACTCGTTGCCGCCAATCCGGGTGTCGACCCCTGGTTGCCGGGCGACAATCGGCCGATAATATTGCCTACTCAATTCGTGTTGCCCGATGCACCGCGCGAAGGCGTCATCCTGAATATCGCCGCGAAGCGGCTGTTCTATTACCCAGCGGACGGTATCGAACGAGACCCGGAAACCGGGGCGGTCACGCGACAGACGGTGCTGACCTTTCCGGTCGGTATCGGGCGTGTTGGCTGGGAGACGCCGCTCGGGCAGACCAAGGTCGTGTCCAAAGCCCGGAATCCGACCTGGTGGGTGCCGGCATCCGTACGCAAGGAACACGCGGAGAACGGTGATCCCCTGCCGGCGGTCGTGCCGCCCGGACCCGACAATCCGCTCGGCACACGCGTGCTTAAGCTGGGTATGCCGGGTTACCTCATACATGGCACGAACCAGCCATACGGTGTTGGCATGCGGGTCAGTCACGGCTGCGTCCGCCTGTACCCGGAAAATATTGAATTCCTGTACGAACTTGTCGATGTCGGCGAGCCCGTGTTGATCATCAATGAGCCGTATTTGCTCGGCCAGTTGAACGAACAATGGTACTTCGAAGCCCACGCGCCGCTGGAAGACGACAATGTCGATGCAGAAACGCGCCTGTCATCGATAGCCGTGCAGGTGGAAACGACAGACGGAGCCAACGCCGCCCTGCACCTGCAAAGCATCGCCAGTAGTCAGAGCGGCCTGCCGGTACGTATCAACGAGTTCGATGAATCAGAAGTACTGGCGCGCGTTCGTCGGGTAGAAAATACCATCGAAGTGGATCCGGATGCGCCGACGCTGGATGAGGTTCGCGAAATGATTGACGAGGTGATTGCCGAGCGCGATGTGAGTTCCGACCAGGAAAAGGAAGTTGTTGCCAACTAGATGACGCGCGGGTCGAAATAACGGCGGAACTCTGCAGGCAGCCGCGCGAAGTCCGGCTTGATTGAGGGCGGTAAATCCAGCCGCACCGCATTGTATGTATTCCAGAACAGGGGCGCGCGAACCTTCTCAACTGCGATGTCGTGCAGCAGCGCTGCCAGTGCCTTGCCAGTATAGGTCGACTCAAGCTCAATACCGAGAGCGTCGCGCGCAAAGCTGATCGCCCGTTCTGTGCTTGTATTGCTGCGTGCGTAACCGTCTCCTATAAAGTCATGGCGCAGTACGATCTTTGCCTGCGCCGCGAGCTTCGCCGGTATCGCTGCATCGAAGTGATGCATCAGCGCCGCGGTCTTCGAGAGTAGCCTCTTCAGTGCAGAAGCATTCGCCACGTGCTCATCCGTAACGCGGATTGCGTGCACTTCAATCGCCAACGGGGTGAGTGCCAAGCCGAGCGCCAGCCCCACGGCGGTTCCCATGGTGCCGAGTGCAACGTACAGGCGCTTCGGGCAGGGAATCTCCCCACGTTCAATCTGGCTTGCGAGCTCGAGCGCCGCGTTGACAAACGCAAGATTTCCAACCCAGGATGAACCGCCGAGTGGAATAAGAAAAACATCGCGGCCTTGCAGTGCCGCTCTTTGCTGCTGTACACGTTGTTTGCGTGCACCACCGAATGGCACGATCTCGGTCCCGAGTTGCTGATGCTGCAGCAACGTATCGGCAATTCTCGCGGTGGCGGCCTGGTGCGATAGCAAACAAGTACACGCGAACCCTGCGCGGCGTGCATACAGCGACGTCGCAAGCGCGTGATTGGATCCGGCGGCACCGTAGGTCGCAATTCGCTCTGCGGAACGGTCACACGCACGCTGCAACAGGTATTCCAGTTTTCGAACCTTGTTGCCACCGTAAAGCGGGCCGCTCTTTTCATCGTGTTTGACGGATATTTGCACGGGCGTACCGCACCATCTGACCGGGTGCCGTGATACCGGCGTCGGCAGGTTCGCGAGCGGCAGCGCGGGAATGCGCGCTCCCAGCACCGGGTATCGCCTGACCAGTGGCTTGCTCATATTCATGTAAGCGTAGCAGTGCGTCGGACTCAGGACTAATCGGCAGGATTGCTGTAGTCTGACATACCGCCAGCCGGCCAGTCGCGCGGCTCACAATGCAGCCGTGGCGGTTCGGCGATACTCTGTTTAGAATACGCGCTGATACAAGCACCGATTGCCAAATAATCACAGCATGCATTGAGTGCTTCAGGCACTGATTAATTTTGCATAGTCAGGGCCAGGGATCTGACGCTCACGGAGATGACTTTGTCAGATGCAGTTGATCGTGGCATCACGGTCACAGAAATCGCGTCAATCGATCATCCGATCGACGTGTACCCGGAAACCACGGCTGCATTTGTTGGCCGTGCGCTGCGCGGCCCCCTGAATACCCCGGTACAGGTTAAAAATTTCGGCGAATTTCGCCGGACCTTCGGTGACGTCTGGTCGCGCTCGAGCCTGGGTCCCGCGGTGCGGCAATTTTTTGAACACGGTGGGCAGGACCTCTATGTCGTGCGCGTCGCCAACAACGCACGCGGCGCACTGCTGTGTTTGCCCGCAAGCGGCTCGGCGCTCGTGCTCCGCGCAGTTGATCCAGGCTCCACTGAACGTGTTCGCGCATCGGTGGATTACGATGGCATTGATACCGCAGATAACGAACGGTTTAACCTCACCTTGCAGCGCATCGATCCGGCGACCGGTCTCGTGGTGGATCAGGAGATCTATTCTCGCCTGAGTTACCTGGGCGGCGCGGAGACCTTCGTTGGCGACGCTTTGCTTGGGTCGCGGGTGGCACGGGTGGAGCAACCTTACCCGCAGCACCGCCCTGAACGCACCACCCGGGGCAGCAGCCGCTACGATCTGACGTGGGTTGAGGCCGTGCAACCCGGGACCGATGGCAACGAGCTGTCGGATTACGACGTGATTGGTTCGCGAAAGGAGGCAACGGCCTTGTTCGCGCTCGAACAGCTCTGCCATTTCGATCTGTTGTATCTGCCGCCACCTGGCAAAGGTCGGGACACGGGCCCGGCGGCGATCCTCGCAGCCGAAATGTACTGCCGCCAACGCGGCGCCATGCTGATCGTCGATCCGTCGGAGCGCTGGAAAACAACGCGCGATGCTATCGGTGGGGTACGTTCGCTCGGCATGGCGAGCCCGAACCTGATTACCTATTTTCCACGTCTCTTCGAGCGTCGTGAACACGGTAGTGCAGCGCAGCGACCGGCCGGGTTTGCGGCTGCCGTGGTTGCAGGCGGCGCATTGGCGGGCCTCATCAGCAAGCTGGACAGAAACTTCGGACCCTGGCACGAACTCGACGGCGATACGTTGAGTTTCAAGTCTTCGCTGATACCCTGCGCAGAGATTGATGAGGACGAGGCGTATACGCTGGCACGGGCCGGGATCAATGCCATCATCAGGAATTCGGCCCGTCGTGTCGTGCTCACAGGTTCTGTGACCATGGCGCGAGGCAGTGAATCGCATCGCGTTTTCAAGAGCTTGCCGGTGCGGCGCTTGTGCCTGCGCGTCGTGAACACCGTGAATCTCGCGACGCGCTGGGCAGTCTTCGAAAAACCTGACAAAAAACTCAATGCGAGAATTCGTGGACAGATTCTTGCGTACCTGTCGAGTCTTTACGAAATGGGCGCGTTGGCGAACGACCACTTCGTGGTGCAATGCGATGCAGGGCTGAGCAATCGCGATGATCGACTTGAACACGGCGTCACCCTGTTGCTTGTGTTCCAACCCCTCGGAAGCGCAATCCCGGTTTCATTTACGGTGCACCAGACCGTACTCGGCTGTCGCGTGGCCAGCACCGCGTTTGCACCCGTCGCCGAGCGCTGCGCCTGATCCGACAATATGTCGAATCAGGAAAATCGCAATCCCTGACAACGGGTGCTCGGAAACCGGAACTGGCCCTCATGTCTTTTCCCTGGCTGATCGCTAAAATGGGCAAATGAACGCCTGCAAGACATTATCGCTGGTCCTGTCGCTGGTTATTTCGGTGGCGGGCTGTGGTGGCGGTGGCGGGGAACCCGCTCCGGCGCCACCGATAACGCCGCCACCGACTGCAATCAGCAAAGCGGATGCCTCGCGATTTCTGAACCAGTCCACCTTCGGCGCGACGGAAACGGCGGCGCAGCAATTGATCGATACCGGTTACGAGGCCTGGATCGACGCCCAAATGCAGCTGCCAGCAGCGACCCAGTTGCCACATCTGCAATCCCTGCCGCCGCCGATGTTTCCCAACGAGCAACAGGCGGATCGCCTGGATATCTGGTTTCGCAATGCCCTGCACGGCGACGACCAGTTGCGGCAGCGTGTCGCGTTCGCCTTATCGGAACTGTTTGTGGTGTCGCAGTTCGGTGCCCTCAACGACCAGCCCTGGGCCATGGCGGATTTTTACGACCTCCTGGCCCGGCATGCTTTTGGCAATTATCGGGACTTGCTTGAAGACGTGACTCTGCATCCGGCAATGGGCGTTTACTTAAGCATGCTGGGCAACCAGAAGCCGAATGCGGCGCGGAATATCCGGCCGGATGAAAACTATGCGCGCGAAGTCATGCAATTGTTCTCGATCGGCCTGGTTGAACTGAACAACGACGGCAGCGTAGTCCTCGACATTAACGGGCAACCTGTACCCGTTTACGACCAGTCGGTCATCGAGGGTTTTGCCCATGTGTTCACAGGCTGGAGCTACGCGGGCTTTGCGGACCTGCGTGCAGCCTATGCAACCAACGAAAACCAGGTTCAGCCGATGCAGCTCTACCCGGATTTCCACGATTCCGGCGCGAAGAATTTGCTCGGTGGCGTGCAGGTACCGGCCGGCCAGACCGGCGAGCAGGATCTCGACGCCGCACTCGACAATTTGTTCAATCACCCGAACGTTGGTCCCTTTGTCGCGATTCGACTGATCCAACGCTTGACCAGCAGCAACCCGTCGCCGGCCTACATCGGCCGGGTCGCCGCAGCATTCAATAACAACGGCTCGGGCGTACGCGGCGATCTGGCTGCCGTCGTGCGGGCCATCCTGCTTGATGTGGAAGCGCGGCCAAAGAACGTTTCCGAATTGGACGGCAAGATCAAGGAGCCTTTGCTGCGTCTCACGCAACTCTGGCGCAATTACGATGCCAGGTCCGAGGCCGGTGGCTACGATTTTTCTGTTGCCTACATCGTGCTGGGCCAGGGGCCGCAGCAGTCGCCGTCGGTGTTCAATTTTTTCAGTCCGTTTTATGCGCCGCCGGGTGAAATCCGCGACCTGGGACTGGTGGCGCCCGAAATGCAGATTGCAACCGAGTTCCAGAATACCTTCGTGACTAACTGGATGTTCTACCAGACCTTTTTCTACAACTGGATGGTCGATCGCAATGCCCCGGATTACAGTGCCGATTCAATACTGATCGATTTTTCGGAAGAGTCCGGGATTGCTGCCGACCCGGCTCTCTTGGTGGCACGGGTGTCCGACAAACTGCTGGGTGGCGTCATTTCGGACACCCTGCGTGGCGAGGTGATCGGCATGGTCGAACGGATTCCGGCCAGCGAATCGGTGCTGCGTGCTGCAGAGGCCATTTACCTGGTTGTCACCTCGCCCGAGTATGCGTATCAGCGCTAGAGAGTCTTATGTCGAGAATCAAGCAAACAGGCATCAACCGCCGGCAGTTTCTGCAACGAAGCAGTTTTGCCGCAGCAAGTTTGGCAGCGACACCGGGCCTTGCCTGGTCGCAGGTCGTCGGTGGCGCTGGCAGCTTCAATGATTATCGCGCGCTCGTTTGTGTGTTCCTGTTTGGTGGTAATGACTCTTTTAACATGCTCGTGCCGCGCAGCAATGCCGAATACAATGTGTATGCCGCCGCGCGGCAGAATCTTGCCATCGCGCAAAGCGACTTGTTGCCCATCGCGCCCGTGCCCGGTGACGGCGTGGACTACGGCCTGCACCCAAGCATGGCGGGCATACAGCGCCTGTTCGAAAATAGCGCCGCAGCATTTGTCAGTAACGTCGGACCACTGCTGCAGCCCACCACGAAAACGCAAATTTACGACCAGTCGGCGAACCTGCCACCGCAGCTGTTTTCGCACAACGACCAGCAGGATCAATGGTTGTCACTAAAGGGCAAAGCGACGAGTAGCACCGGTTGGGCAGGGCGCATGGCCGACCTGATACGAACGGCTGTGAGTAGCCAGCAAATGGCAACCAATGTATCGCTCAACGGCAGCAACCTGTTTCAATCGGCGGACGAAACGATCGCGTATGTCATGGGTCCGAACGGGCCGCTGCAATTTGAAGGCTTTTCGACCGATCCCGCAGAGTTGCTCTTCGAGCAACGCCTCGCGTTCGAGCGAATTCTGGCAGCTGATTATGGCTCCGTTTACGAACGCGCCTTCGCCGATGTGCAGCAACGCGCGATCAAAGCCGCGGATGCAGTGTCCATGGCCATCGCCGGCGCCCCGGCGATGAATACGGTATTTCCAGGCAGCCAGCTCGGTCAGCAGCTGGAGACCGTGGCCAAACTCATCGCAGTACGTGACGAATTGCAAATGCAACGCCAGGTGTTTTTCGTCGCTGCGGGTGGTTTTGACAGTCACGACAAGCAAAACGAGGATCAGCCCGCGTTGCTGGGCGGTGTCAGTGAGAGCATCAAGGCGTTTTACGATGCATCCGTTGAACTCGGCTTCTCCGACCAGGTAACCACCTTCACGCAGTCCGACTTCGGTCGCACACTGACGTCCAATGGTGATGGCACGGATCACGCATGGGGTGGCAATCAGATCGTCGTGGGCGACGCGGTGCAGGGCCGCCGCATCATTGGTACTTACCCGCTGCTTGAAATCGACGGCGCGGACGATGTTGGCGGCGGCCGTATGATTCCCGGTACTTCGGCGGATCAGTACGCGGCGACTCTCGCAAAGTGGTTCGGTATCGACGATTCCGAACTGTCAGTGGTCGCGCCCAACATCAACAATTTCGCGGTTCGCGACCTTGGATTCATGATTTGATATCCTTGCTCGTTTGACGAGCCTGGAATCCGAATCATGCGATCGACCAAGGTAGTATTGCTTGCCGCACTGCTCGCGCTTTGCGCCTGTAGCCAGAAAGATCCGGCTACGACGACGAACGGCGGCAGCGCCACGGGCAGCACTAGCGACGCGGCGCAGCTCGCACGACTGTTTGACGAACATTTCGAACGCGAACTCGAGCTCAACCCACTCGACGCGACAGCCATCGGTGATGATCGGTACAACGATCGTCTGGCGCTCACCAACAGCGCAGAGTACCGCGCGGCCGAGCAGGCACTCGATGAGGAGTTTCTAACCCGCCTGCTGGCCATTGATCGCGAGCAACTCGGCTACCAGGATCAGCTCAGCTACGACATGTTTCGGGTGTTGCGTGAGCAATCGCTCGAAGCTAATCAGTTCCCGTTTCACCTGCAGCCGATCAACCAGTTTTACCTGTTGACGAGCTCTTTCGTGCGTCTCGGCAGTGGTGCCAGCGTGCACCCTTTCGAGACGGTAAAGGATTACGATGATTTCTTGAGTCGCGTGGATGATTTCGTGATCAACGTGGATCTCGCAATCGACAACATGAAAGAAGGCATGCGCGAAGGGATCGTGCAACCAGAAGTCCTGATGGTAAAGGTCATTCCGCAGCTTGAATCGCAGTTCCATGACAATGCCGAGGACAGCGATTTCTGGATGCCGATAGCCGACATGCCTGATAGTTTCAGTGCGGAGGATCGTGTGCGACTGACCGCCCTGTACCGCGACACGATAGAAAGCCGGATTATCCCGAGCTTCGAGCGGCTCGATAATTTTATTGGCGATGAGTACATGGCGGCGGCGCGCGATACGGTTGGCCTCGGTGACTTGCCGAATGGCAAGGCCTGGTATGAGTACATGGTCAGGCTCCGCACGACCACGAATCTGACGCCTGCCGAGATCCACGAGATTGGGCTCGACGAAGTGGCCCGTATACATGGCGAAATGCAGCAAGTGATGGACGAAGTCGGTTTTGACGGCGACCTGAAAGAGTTCTTCGATTTCGTCAATACGGACGACCAGTTCTTTTTCGAAGAACCGGAACAACTGATCCAGGGCTATCGCGACATGTCCGCGCATATTACGGAGCTGACCAGGACCCTGTTCGACATTGCACCGAAAACTGCTTTTGAAGTGCGCAGGGTTGAGCCGTTCCGGGAGCAGTCTGCATCGGGCGGGTCGTACATGGGCGGTACGCCCGATGGCGCGCGGCCTGGCGTCTTCTATGCGAATGCGTACAACATCCGGGCGCGTCCGAAATGGGCGATGGAATCGCTGTTCCTGCATGAAGCCATCCCGGGTCACCATTTCCAGATATCCCTGCAACAGGAAAACGAGGAAATCCCGCAGTTTCGGCGCTTCGCGCGTTTTACGGCGTTCAGCGAAGGCTGGGGGCTCTATGCCGAAACGCTGGGTAGGGAACTCGGTGTTTACACAGACCCTTACCAGTACTTTGGTGCCCTGAATGCCGAACTCTGGCGATCCATTCGACTGGTGGTGGATACCGGGATTCATGCCATGGGCTGGTCGCGCCAGGACGTACTCGACTACATGTACGCGAACTCGGCAGTCGCGCCGGCTCGCGCCATTTCCGAGGCGGAACGATTCATGGCGATCCCCGGCCAGGCGCTGGCTTACAAAATCGGTCAACTCAAGATTCGCGAAATTCGCAACAAGGCGGAACAGCGCCTGGGCGAGGAATTCGACGTGGTCGCGTTTCATCGCGAAGTCTTGCAGGACGGTCCGATGCCCCTGTCCATGCTGGAGTCGAAACTCGATCGCTGGGTCGATGCACAGCTTTAGGGCCCCGACGTCCAGGCGATGAAACTCGATCGCTTTATTCGCATCGTACTAGCGCTCGCCATCGTCGTTGTTTTCATCGTTGCGACGGGTGCACTGCTGTTTGTCACCGAGTCCGCACTCAACGTGTGGGACCGGCTCAAGACCGGCCCGGCAATCCTGCTGTACACCTACGTCCTGCTCCTGCTCGGTATAGTACTTGGCGCGGCCTTCCTGATCTGGCGCCTCGTAATCCGCCGCCAGCGCCGCCCAAAAAAAGGACAGCCACCAAAACCCCTGTCGCGACAGGACATAGAAAGTCGCCTGCGGGAGGCCGAAAAAGCCGGTGTTGATGTCAGCACAGCACAGGCCGAACTGAAAGAGCTTGCGAGCCGGTACGCAGCCGGTGTCATCCATTTGTGCTTCTTCGGCAATGTCAGCACCGGGAAAAGCTCGCTGATCAAGGCGCTGGTGCCGGAGGCCGATGTCAGGATCGATATCGTGGGCGGCTCGACCAGCGACGTGCGTCATTTCCGGTGGCAGAACGACAACGGCAGCGAAATATTGCTCACCGATGTGCCGGGCACGGGCGGCCACGAGGACGGTTACGACGCCGTGGCGCTGGAAGAAGCGCGCCGCGCGCATGTCGTGCTGTTTGTCTGTGAAGGGGACCTGACCCGCGCCGAGGCGGCCGCAATCAGGGAACTGCTGGCGCTTGACAAGCCGATGGTGCTGGTTATGAACAAGGCGGACCGCTTCACCATCGATGAGCAGGCACGGCTGATGCAGCGCCTGTTCGAGCGCCTTGACGACATAGGTGGTGACTTGTCGCGGGATCGCGTGGTCGCGGTATCGGCGGGCGGCGAGCTTGATGTGCTGGAGCGCAGCGAGGGCGGACGGGAAGTGGCCGTGCGCCGACAACGCCCCGCGGACATCGGTGTCCTGGTAGTCGCGATCAACCGTCTCCTCGAAGCTGAGCAGGCGCCGCTCGATGCGCGTCGCGATCGCGCCGTGTTCCAGCTCGCAGCGGACAAGCTCGAGGCGGCGGAAAGAGTCTATCGTCAGCAACGGTCCGAGCAGATCATTCGTCATTCCACGCGCAAAGCTATTATTGGCGCAATGGCGGCGATCAGCCCCGGCACTGATATCCTGATACAGGGCTATATTGGTACGACCATGACCCAGGCACTGTGCAAATTGTACGGTGCCGCACCGCGCGATCTCGATATCGAGGAATTCCTGAGCTTGAGCCAAAGCCGCGTCGGCCGCGCGCTGCCGCTCACGCTCGCCGTGGCGGGCAACGGTCTTAAAGCCTTTCCGGGCGTTGGCACGGTTGCCGGTGGCTTCGTGCACGCAGTAGCCTATGGGCTGATATTCGACGCGCTGGGCCGAAGTCTCGTCATGACGTTGACGAAGCACGGTGAACTCAATCCCGACGTCGCGGCCAAAGAGTTCGAGGAGCGCATCAGTGAGCAGGTGGAAGCAGGTATTAAGCGGGTTGCCAGGATGGCCCTGGAGGAAAAAGCCGGCGCTGGCAACAAGTAGCGACCCCGACCATCTGGCCCTCGCGCGTGAAAGCCTGCGGCAACTGATCGACGATGCGCGCCTGCCGCCCGGCGTGCGCGATTCGCTCGCGCTGGACTATGCCGCCGTGCAGGCGATGCTCGACAAGCTCGAACACGGCCACATTCATCTCGCCGTGTTCGGTCGCGTCAGCACCGGCAAGTCTTCGCTTCTGAACGCGTTGATTGGCGAGGAAGCATTTTCGGTCAGTCCGCTGCACGGCGAAACCAAGGGTTCATCGATGCAGGCCTGGAATGAGGTCGAAGCGGGCGGTGTGTACCTGATCGACACACCGGGTCTCGACGAGGCGGGTGGTGAGGATCGTGAACTGCTGGCTCGTGAAGTCACGCGCCGCGCCGATCTCGTGCTGTTCGTGGTCGACGGCGACATCACGGAATCGGAGCTGGATGCGCTCCGGACCCTGTTGACCCAGGGCCGCCCGGTTATCGTTGTGCTGAACAAAACCGATCTCTACACCAGCGACGAGCAGGCCCGGCTGCTGGCGGTGCTGAAAGCGAGAACCCGCGGCCTGGTCGACCCGGACCATATCGTTGCCGTCGCGGCGCAACCACGCCCGCAGCTGCTGGTTGAAAAGGACACCCACGGGATGGAACATACCAGCGAGCGGCCGCGCGCGCCGGATGTTGAGCGCCTGCGCCTGAAGCTCTGGGACATTCTGAACGCCGAGGGCAAGACGCTGGCGGCCATGAACGCCAGCCTGTTCGCAGCGGATCTCAGCGACCAGGTCGGCAAGCGCATACTGGCGGCACGACGCGAACTCGGTGACCGGTTGATACGGACTTATTGCGTTGCCAAGGGTGTCGCCGTCGCCTTCAATCCGGTCCCCGTGGCCGATCTGTTCGCCGCTGCTTTCATCGATGTCGGCATGGTTGTGCACCTGTCCCGGGTCTACGGGTTGCCACTCAGCCGCCGGGAAGCCGGCTCACTGGTCGGCATCATCGTCGCGGAATCGGCCGCCATCATGGCAACGGTCTGGGCGGTTCACCTGGGTTCGAGCGTACTCAAGCTTGGCACGGCCGGATTGTCGACCATCGCGACGGCGGCGGCGCAGGGGGCGGTCGCGTACTACAGCACCCTGGTCGTAGGCCGCGTTGCCGGTGAGTACCTCGCGAAGGGTAAGTCGTGGGGCGACGCCGGCCCAAAGAAGGTTATCCAGAAAATCCTGGACAGCCTGGATCGCGACACCGTGTTGCGCGATGCGCGCAATGAAATTCGTGCCCGATTGCAGCGGAATTGATGGACAGCAAAACCCGCATGCAGCGAATTCTCGAGGTGATCCGTGACATTCCCCGCGGTTCGGTCGCAAGTTACGGGCAAATTGCCGAGATCGCGGGCATACCGCGTGGCGCGAGACAGGTCGGCTACACGCTCAGGAACCTGCCGGACGGGCACACTGTCCCCTGGTACCGCGTTGTGCAGGCGTCTGGCAAGATCGCTTTTGCGCCCGGCAGCCGGCAATATGCGGAGCAACAAAAGCGGCTGGCCAAGGAAGGCATCGCCGCGCGAAAAGGACGCATCGACATGCACAAGTATCGCTGGCAGCCGGACCTTGATGAACTGCTGTGGAAGCCGTCTGCCAGCTGGGACGAGCAATGAACCACTGCACGAAACAAGGCACGAAACAAAGGACACCCACATGACGGCAGTCACGAAACAAAGGACACCCACATGACGGCAGTCGTTTTTTCCCACGGCCAGGAGAGTGGTCCATGGGGCACCAAGATTCGCGCGATGGCTGAACTGGTCACATCGATGGGCTGCAGCGCCATTAGCATCGACTACCAGGGCATCGCCGACCCGGGCGCGCGCGTGAGCAGGTTGCTTAGCGAAGCAGAGGCCGTCGATGACGACCTTTTGTTGATCGGCTCGAGTATGGGCGGACACGTCGCCACCGCCGCCGCCGACCGCCTGCAGGCCATCGGCCTGTTCGTACTGGCACCGGCATTTTATATGCCGGGCTACGAGGACCTGACACCACCGGTACCCCGTATGCCACTTTGCATCGTGCATGGGTGGCGCGATACGGTTGTGCCCGTGGAGAACAGTATTCGATACGCAAGGAACAGTCTTGCGACATTGCATATAGTTGACGGCGATCACCGTCTGACTGAAAACCTGGCGGATATCTGCAGCTACCTGCGGCTGTTTGTCGAAAAAGTTGATGGGTGAATGTGACGCGGGCAGTACCGAGACCCGACTGGCGTGACGACAATCCCTGCTCGTTCTGCGGGTGTGTTGAACTGGAGTGACTGTGATGAAAGCAATACTATTACTTGCCTGTCTTACGCTGGCGGCTTGTAGCGGCGCCCGCGATGAAGGCAAAGACACGATTGGCAAGGAAATCGCCGATGATTACCAGGGCGCGATGGACGATGCAGCCAACGTTGAGCAACAGATTCAGCAATCCAAAGACGACATTGACGCGGCGCTCAAAAAAGCGGAGGGCGAGGACTAGTGGCCTGCGCGACTAGGACCATTGCGTTGACAAGCCCGGCCATAAGCCTGCGAAGACCGGACCTCCGCTAGATCGGCGCGCCATGACCGCAGGGGGCATCATATTCAGGCCGCTGTACTGGCTGGCCGGCAAATTTTTCGCGCTTTGGGCGCGGCCGGTCGTGCAGCCGGATATACCGCTTGAGCTGATCACCGACCCCGATGCTGCGATCTGCTACGTGCTCGAAATCGGCGGGCTTGCGGACTTGCTCGCACTCGAACGCGCCTCGGAACGTCACGGAATGCCGTCACCCACGCGGCCGCTGAATTACGGCGGCATCCGGGAGTCGGTCAGTTATGTGACGATGCGCAGGAGCAAAGGACTGTTCGTGAGACGTGCTACGCGTGCCGTGCCGCCGCGCCTCAGCCGCCTCGTTGCGGCATCGAGCCATGCCGACGGACGCGAATTGCTGCTGGTCCCGGTTGCTATTTACTGGGGTCGCTCGCCTGACAAGGAGCGTTCGCTGTTCAAGCTGCTTTTTTCGGAAAACTGGGACATCGCTGGCCGCACACGCAAACTGTTCGCGACCCTGCTGCATGGCCGTAACACGCTGCTCCGCTACAGCAAGGCTTTGCCGGTGCAGGCGATAGTCAGCGATGGCCTGGATGCAACCGTCGCGGTACGCAAGGTTTCCAGAATTCTGCGCGTGCACTTTCGTCAACGGCGTACCGCAACAGTTGGCCCCGATTTGTCCTATCGGCGCGGGCTGATCAACCAGGTTTTGTTCGAACCGGGCGTACAGGCGGCAATTGCCGCGGAAGGGGCTGGCAATCCGGGTGCCACGGCAGAGGCGCAACGGAAAGCGCGCGCCTATGCACTGGAAATTGCGGCCGATATTTCCTACCCCACTATTCGGGTGGCCGAGCGATTCCTGCGCTGGCTGTGGCTGCGCATCTACGACGGTATCGAGCTTGAACATATGCACCGCGTGCACGAGGTCGCGAAGGACAAGGAAGTTATTTATGTGCCCTGTCATCGCAGCCACTTCGACTACCTGTTGCTCGGCTACGTCGTTCATGAGCAGGGGTTCCAGGTCCCCCACGTGGCGGCAGGCATTAACCTGAATATGCCTGTGGTTGGATCCATTCTGCGCCGGGGTGGTGCCTTTTTTCTGCGCCGCAGCTTCAAGGGCAATCGACTGTACGCAGCGGTATTCGATGCCTACCTGCACAAGATTCTGACACGCGGCTATTCCATCGAATACTTTGTTGAGGGCGGGCGTTCCAGAACGGGCCGTTTGCTCACACCCAAAGCCGGCATGCTGGCAATGACGGTGAATTCCTACGTCAAGGACCCGAAACGCCCGGTTGTATTTGTCCCGGTATATTTCGGCTATGAAAAATTGATCGAGGGCGACTCGTTTATCAATGAACTCGGAGGTGGGGAGAAGAAAGGCGAATCGCTGTTGGGGCTGATCCGCTCAGTTAAATCCTTGCGCGAGAATTTCGGCAAGGTCTATGTCAATGTCGCGCAGCCAATTGAGCTGGAAGCGATGCTGACCAGCGTCGACCCGCACTGGCGGGACACTGCGGGCAAGCGCGGCGAGCGTCCACCCTGGCTTGCTGACGTGGTTGACAAGCTGGGCGATGAGATCATGCGGCGTATCAATTCGGCAGCCGCCGTAACGCCTATCAGCTTGCTCGCCTACGTATTGCTTGCCACGCCAAAACAGCGTATCGGTCTGGATGAGCTACGGCATCAGCTGCAGCTCAGCAAGGATCTGTTGCGACGATTCCGCTATTCCGAGTCCGTTACGGTACCGGCAATGACGCCGGACGAGATTATCGCGCACGGGGAGAAACTTGAGGTTATCAGCCGGTCGCCGCACCCGATGGGCGAGGTGATCGACATGAGCGAACAGACGGCCGTGCTGATGACGTACTTTCGCAACAATATTCTGCACCTGCTTGCCGTGCCGGCCTCGGTTGCCTGCTGCTTTATCCAGGGCCGGCAACTCGAACACGCAGAGCTGCAGCGCCTCGTGCGCCTGATCTACCCGTTCATGCGGAAGGAGCTGTGGCTCAAGTGGGACTACGAAGACATTGATGACGTGACCACCGAGGCGATCGAAGCGCTGGTTGAAATGGGCATGCTGGCACGCGCCAACAACAAGAAGAACCTGGTGCGCCCGCCTGCCGGGTCCGCGAAGGCCTACCAGTTACTGATGCTTGGTCAATCCATGGTGCCGATGTTGCAGCGCTTCTACCTGGTCATCGCCATCCTGGTTCGCAATGGCACCGGTACCTTGTCACGTACCCGTCTCGAGGTCCTGTGCGAACAGAGTGCGGAGCGCCTTTCGATGATTTACGGATTGCATTCACCCGACTTCTTCAACAGGGCATTGTTCCAGGACTTTATTCGCGGACTCCGGGACCAGGACGTATTGCGAAGGAATGCGGAGGGCAAGCTCGAGTTCGACGAAAGTATCGAAAGCATTGGCGCAGACGCGCGGCTGGTACTCGGCGAGGAAATCAGGCATTCCATTCTTTCTCTGACGTTCGTGGAAGGGCAGGAAGAAGAGTGAAGGTCGCATCGTTCTACTGCTTCCTAGATCTTGCGGAACCGGCCATCCTTCGCGAGGAACTCCTGCGACTGTGTCGCGAACGGAGTCTGCTCGGTACGATCCTGGTGGCTGAAGAAGGGCTGAACGGTACGCTGGCAGGTAGCGGCGGGGATATCCAACAGATTCTTGACTGGTTGCAAAGGGAGCTGGGGCTGGATGCCCCGCTTGATGCTCGCTGGACGGATTCGGAAACGGCGCCGTTTCGACATCTGCGGGTACGTTTGAAAAAGGAAATCGTCACCCTTGGCCGGCCGGATCTCAAACCGCACGAGCGAAGTGGCACCTACGTGGGAGCGGACGAATGGAACGGTTTGCTTGACGATCCGAATGTCCTCGTCATCGATACCCGCAATCACTATGAACACGAAGTAGGTTCGTTCCCAGGTGCGATCGATCCCGGCACAGACAGTTTTCGCGAGTTTCCAGCGTTTGCCGCCAGGCTCGCGCAAACGTCGAAAGACCGACCGCTCGCCATGTTTTGTACCGGCGGAATTCGCTGCGAGAAAGCGACGGCCCTGATGCTGGAGCTGGGGTTCGAAGAGGTATACCACTTAAAGGGTGGCATCCTGAATTACCTGAAAGATACGCCAGCCGCGGAAAATCGCTGGGACGGCGAATGCTTTATATTTGATACCCGCGTCGCACTCGACAAAGACCTCGCTGACGGCGGCTACGTGCAGTGTCACGCCTGCCGCCGGCCGCTCTCAAACGAAGACCTCCGCTCGCCCGACTATCGGGAGGGTGTCTCCTGCCCGAAATGCTGCGGTGAACTAGAGGATGAGCGGGCGGCGCGGCTTGAAGAACGTCGCAAACAGGTGGCTCTGGCGACGTTACGCGGTGAGAAGCATATCGGGCCGCGGTCCTAGCCCAGGTTACTTTTCCCCGGCTGTCGCGCCGGGCTGCCGGGCACTGCACTATGCATCCAGATCGGGGATTAGCTCGCTCTCCAGGTTCTTGATCATGTCTTTTAGCAGCAGTTTTCTTTTTTTCAGGCGGCGGATGCGGAGTTGGTCCACCATCGGGTCGTGCTGCAAACGGTCGATCAGGTAATCGAGGTCCCGATGGCTGACACGCAGCTCACGCAGGCGTTCCAGGTGCTTGAAAGTGTCGATTTCGACGTCTTGTGTCATAGAAGGGCAATGCTACTCGCGCTCGGGTAACAGCGCCAGCCAGTCACGATCGGGCGCGCCGATCACCACAAACCAGGGATTTAATATATCGTCTTTCTGATTATAGGCGAGTGCTTTGCCGTTAGTCGTTACGACCTTGCCGCCGGCCTGTTCTACCACGGCCTGTGCGGCGGCCGTGTCCCACTCTGACGTTGGCCCAAGCCGCGGGTACATGTCCGCCCCGCCTTCTGCAACGACGCAGAACTTTAAGGAGCTGCCCATCGGTACCAGGTCGAACTCGCCAATATTATCGAGGAGGGCATCCAGGCTCGCGCCACGGTGTGAACGGCTGCCGACGATACGAGGCGGATTACGGCTTGCCTGTGCCACTTTGATTTTCTTCGCATTGGCGCCGTCCTCACGACGCTCGGAGCCGAAGCCTTCGCAGCCTATGTAAGTCGTCGCGCGCACCGGCACGCGGACTACGCCAATGACCGGAACGCCGTTGACAATGAGCGCGATATTAACTGTGAATTCGCCATTTCGATTGACAAATTCACGCGTTCCATCCAGCGGGTCTATAAGCCAGTAGCGGGACCAGCTGCCGCGTTCAGCAAACGGTGGTAACCCGCCTTCCTCGGAAATGATCGGAATATCCGGTGCGAGTTGCGCGAGCCCGTCTACGATGGTGTTGTGCGCTGCGAGGTCGGCCTGTGTGAGCGGCGACTTGTCGTCTTTGCTTTGCACGTCGAAGTCGGTTGCGTACACTTCGAGGATCCGGTGACCAGCCGCAGCGGCCAGTTTGGCCAACGGCTCAATCATTTCCAGGTAGTTCATCCATGTTCTCCTTGAGATCCGTAAGCAGCGGTGCAGTATAGAGCAGTGAAAAACGATCCGAAAACCTTACTCGATGATTGTGACACGCTAATGCTCGACATGGACGGCACAATCCTCGATCTTGCTTTCGATAATTATATGTGGCTCGAGCATGTACCCGAGCGCTATGCGATGTTGCATTCCATAGCTCCCAGTGAGGCACGCAGGAAACTGACCGCGACATTTCGTGCAATGCAGGGGCGTCTCGAATGGTACTGCCTTGATCACTGGAGTGAGCAGCTGGGTCTGGATATGGTGGCTTTGCACCGGGAGCAGAATCACCGCATAGGCTACCTGCCGGGCGCCGAAAGGTTCCTGAAGATGGTACGGGAACGCAATCTGCGCCTGCTGCTTGTGACCAATTCACACCGCGACACCCTGTCGATCAAGAACGAGGTAACGAGCGTGACGAGCTACTTTGACCAGGTCTACCTGTCGCACAATTTCGGTGTCCCCAAGGAAACACAGGAGTTCTGGCAGGGCCTCGCGGCAATTGAGAACTTTGATCCGGCAAGAACACTGTTCATTGACGACTCTGCGCCGGTTCTAAAGAGTGCACATGAGTTTGGTGTCCGGATGCTGCTTGAACTCACGCGACCCGACACGCGCAAGCCTGTGCGGCAAAACAGCGCATTTGGGGGCCTCGAGCGGCTCGAGCTCCTTTTGTGATGTAAGCAACGACTGCACGCAGCCTTTCGCCATCGCGAGTCAGCGTGTCGAATCGCGGCAGGATGCCGC
>DDIS01000215.1 GCA_002338615.1 Proteobacteria bacterium UBA1844
CTGCGGGCAAGCGCAGCTGCTGCCCGGCCCTGATACGGTTCTTGCTGTCGAGACTGTTCAAGGCGGCCAGTGTGCTGACAGAGGTGCCGTATTCCCTGGCAATCTGCGAGAGGGTATCGCCCCGCACGATGGTATGGAAAAGATCCGGTAGCTGGTCCTTCGCCCAGCGATCAGCCGGTATGCCGGCGATCAATTTGTCGATGGGCTGCGCCAGGCGATTCACCGGAACACGTAACTCGTAATCGCGCGGCAGGTACTTGCTGCCTTGCCAGATTGTCGGCTGCAGTGCGCGATTGTATTTGGCAAGTTCAGTCGGCTCGATACCCAGCGAATTGCTCAGGTCTTCCGCCGCAACATAGTCACGCAGCCGCGCTACCGCGAAGTCGATTGGCAGATCACGAACCAGGCCGGGGAAATACTTATCGGGATCTTGATCCACCTCTCTTGCCGCTAGAAACGCAACATAGAAATTACGAGATGCAAAGCCAAAGGTGCGTCCTTTGTATTTGCGCAGGATGTTGACATACGCCGTGTCGCCAAACTGGCTCATTGCACGACGAATTCCGCCGAGACCGTGGTTGTAGGCGGTGATGGCCGTTGGCCAGTTGCCGGTCAACGAATAATTGTACGCGAGCAGCCTGCCGGCACCGCGAGTCGCCGTGAACGGGTCGTTGCGCTCATCAAGCACGTGGTCCACGCGCATGAAGCGGCGTGCCGTGCTACGCGTGAACTGCCAGATCCCTGAAGCGCCAACGTGTGAGCGCGCGTCCGGGTTGAAGGACGATTCCACGTGCGGCAGCGCCACGAGCGCCGGCGGTATGCCGAGTGTCCTGAATTCCGCCTCTATATAGTCGCGCCATTGGCCTGAGCGCACCAGGCCCTCGCGGAAGCGGTCTGACAGGCCACCCTGGTAACGGATCTGCTCGATCGCCGCCGCGAGCGTCGCGTTCGAAACGTCATCCGGCCACAGTGCAAGGATACGGGCCTCCTCCGCGCTGAGATTGTCGCGCTTGCCCGAGGCGAGGCTCCGCAACACTGTCCTTATCTCGTCGCGCCGGGCGTTGATGCGCTTCTTCCGCGCCGATGCGGACAGGCTTTTTGGCATTTCGAGCCGCGCATACACGACTGCAAGGTCCCGGTTGTCATGCAAGACGCCCTGATCGGAAGGGTAACGGGTGAAGATGGACACCCAGAAATCGATATCCGGCTGTAGTTCAGGAGGAGCCGGGAAGGTCTCATCTGCATGGACGGCAAGGCCTGCAAACAGAAGCAGGCCAGTCTTGAGCAATACCTTGAGTAACAAAAGCGGACTTTGTCTTGTCATTTGCAGCTTTTCACGTTTCAATCCTTGTGAACCTTTCCAGGGAACCTCTGGCCAGTTCACAGTCAGATACTGGCAACAACCGTATCGTAGGGATGCTAATGAGCTTTGGCCAGACAACCAATCTACTGGTCGACAGTTTTTCGCGAGGGCATGCCGGGCAAACGGAGACATGAACGCTTTTTTGAATCACATGCTGTCCACCCTACACAGGACCTGTGCGCTCCTCGTATGTCTGCTCGCACTGCAAAACGTATTGCTGGCCGAAGAGTTTCCGGATGAGGAAATACCGGAGCGCGTGGACGCGGCTGCGAGTGACGCGGTCACGACCGACGGTATGGATGTCGACCTTGCGCCAGGTGAGGAGATCGATGCCAGTGGGCAGCCGATGGACAGCGCGCCAGGCAAGCCGGCAGCGAACGTTGCCGCGCACGACGAAGAAGAACTTCCAGTCCGGGGGGAAAATTTTGTTGAAACCGGACCCGCCCATGCACCGGCGGTCCCGTTGGCGGAGGCTGTTATTGTCGCCGAAGGCAACGCGGAGCCCTTGCATATCCTTGGCGTCGACGTTGCCCCCGGAACCACTGAGCGATTGACCTGGGCCGCGACCGAGCTGTTCGAAGGTGTACCGGTATCGACACCAGTGCTGGTGATCAACGGCACAACGCCCGGCCCGACGCTATGCCTGACCGCGGCCGTGCACGGTGACGAGCTAAACGGCATCGAGATGGTCCGTCGCGTCATGCACGATGTAACGGCCGAACACTTGTCTGGCGCGATCATCGGAGTCCCGATCGTCAATGTGCAGGGTTTTCGCCGTGGTTCGCGCTACCTTCCGGATCGCCGCGACCTGAATCGCTATTTTCCGGGTAATCCAAACGGCAGCGCGGCAGCGCGGATTGCGAACTCGTTTTTCGAAAACGTGGTGGTGCACTGTGACGCACTGGTCGACATCCACACGGGCTCGTTTGAGCGCGCCAACCTGCCACAAATTCGTGCCGACCTGCGCGACCCGGATGTCGTAACACTGACCCAGGGTTTCGGCGCAACCGTGATCCTGCACAGCACCCCTGGTGCCGGCACGTTGCGTTATGCAGCCACCCAGGCCGGCATACCAACCGTCACGTTGGAGGCGGGCGGGCCGCTGGTACTTGAGCTCAACGAGGTAATCCACGGCGTCAAGGGTATCGAGACTCTTATCAGTTCGCTCGGCATGGTGAAAAAGATCCGTCTTTGGGGTAGCCCGCAACCGGTCTACTACCGCTCAAGCTGGGTACGCGCCGGCGCCGGCGGCATCCTGCTCGCGAACGTCAGTCTTGGAAGCACCGTTCGCGAAGGCGATATTCTGGGCGTTATTACCGACCCCATGAGCAATGCGAACAAGGAAATTCGCTCACCCTATTCCGGCAGAATAATTGGTATGGCACGCAACCAGGTCGTCATGCCCGGTTTTGCGGCGTTTCATATCGGCATACAGGCGGACTACGCCGCGGTCGAGAACGATGGAGATTCGCTGGTATTGGGCCCGGGCGAAGTAATCAACGAGGGCGCAGATCTCGACGGCATCTCGGAATAGCCGTGACTGGACGAGGCTGTCCGCAGTCAATAAGCTGCCTGTCCGATGAACGAACGCAAACCACTACGCAGCTTCCTGGGCCCGCGCTACTGGCCGATGTGGGCTGGCCTCGGGCTCGTGCGGGTTACGCTCGCTTTGCCACACCGCTGGGGGCTGGCTCTTGGCTGCCTGCTGGGACGTTGCGCACACCGCATCAGTCCCGCACGGCGGGCCGTCGTGCGTCGCAACCTGGAGCTCTGTTTTCCGGAGCTTGATACCGGCGCACGCGACACACTCGCCAGGCAACATTTCGAGGCGCTCGGTATGTCCGTATTCGAGATGGCGCTGGGCCGCTGGGCCACAGATCGAAAAATAAAGCAGCTGATGGAGATTGAAGGCGTCGAACACCTCGACGCCGCAATTGCCGAAAACAAGGGCGTCATCCTGCTCAGCGCTCACTTCACGACGCTGGAGGCCTCCGGGAGACTGCTGGCCATGAACTCGCCGCCATTCGATGCTGTGTATCGCAAAAATCGCAGCGCATTCATCACCGAGCTGCAACGCACCGGGCGTGAACGCTCGGCCGCCAGCACCATCGAAAAGCGCGATATCAAATCCATGGTAAAGAGCCTGCGCAAGGGTCGGCCGGTCTGGTACGCACCGGACCAGAGTTACAATCGCAAGGGTGCGGAAATAATCGAATTCTTCGGTGTACCCAGCATGCACACGACGGCAACCTCAACGCTTGCACGCCTCGGTAAGGCGATCGTGTTGCCGTATTTTCCGCGACGGCTGCCGAATGGCAACTATGTTTTCACCATCCAGCGTCGCCTCGACAATTTTCCCGGAGACGACCCGGTAGAAGACACCAGACGCTATATCCGACGGCTCGAACGACACATCCGGACCTGCCCCGAGCAATATTTCTGGATTCACCGCAAGTTCAAGAACCTGCCACCTTCCTATCCTGACTACTACGCGGATCTCGATGCGTTGAAATAGCCCTCGAGCAGCGCCGACCAGTCGCGATCGTGAAATTGCAAGCCGGGGTCCAGGCTGCAAATCTTTTTCAGCGATCGATGCAGGCGCGCCAGCGTTGCCTGTTGCCAGGGGCCGGGTTCGCGCAGTCGGCCCTTGTCGAAATCCAGCATCCAGAGTTTGCCGTTCGTATCGATCTGAATGTTGTAGGCGTTCATGTCTGCATGATAGACACCGGCATGGTGAAAATCGAAAACCGCGGCTCCGATGTTGGCCCAGAATTCAGGTGCGCGCGGCGTGCCGGCAATAAGTTGTGACAAGGGCCGCACGCCCGGTATACGTACAGTAATGATGTCGGCGCTATAAAAAGTGCCATGTTGCACGTAGCGCGCCGCCGCCGGGCGCGGCACGGGCAGGTCGAACTGCGCCATCTTGGCGAGCATGCGCCACTCGGCGAAGGAGCGCGTTTCATCCGCTCCGGCCCACACATACCGATCGCGCACCAGTTTGCCCAGTAGTCCGCCACGCAGGTAGTGCTTGAGTACGAACTGGCGCGGTACATTGCCGACCATGAACGTATTGCCGCGCCCGGCCGAGCCGAGTTCGCCACAGAGGCGCTCCGCATGTGCCCAGCCACCCGGCAGAAAACGCGCATCCGAAATCTGGTTGATGATCGATCGATCGTATAGGATGGCGCCGGTCGTAGTTCTCTCGACGGTTTCGGTCAACGGACCCGTCCCTTGTGATCGACTTGATTCAATTGTTCTCCAATGCTCCGCCGCAAGATATCTGTCTGGTCCGGCTCTCCGCGATCGGCGACGCCTGCCACGTGCTCGCGGTCGTACGCAATATCAACGACAACTGGCCCAACGCACGCGTCACCTGGATCATCGGCAAGACCGAAGCGGCTTTGCTGGGCGATATCGCCGGCGTGGAGTTTATCATTTTCGATAAGTCCAAAGGTCGTGCCGCCTATCGGGATATCAAACAGGCTCTCGCCGGTCGCCACTTTGATGTCGCACTGTGCATGCACCCATCCATGCGCGCAAACCGGATCTATCGCCTGATACCAACCCGGATCCGGCTTGGTTTCGACTACCGGCGCGCCAAGGACTGGCAGTGGTTGTTTACGAATCGTCGTATTGCGGCCCGGCAACGACAACATATTCTGGACGGCATGATGGAATTTGCACGTGCGATTGGCTCCGGCCCGACGCCCTTGCGATGGGATATACCGACGCGTCAGGACGATCGGGAATTTGCACAAAAATACGCCAGCACACGCTGCCTTGTCATCAGCCCCTGCAGCAGTGTGCGGCGCCGCAATTTTCGCAATTGGCCCGTTGAGCGTCTCGTAGCGGTTGCGCAGCATGCCCAGGACCGGCACGCGTGTCGCATCATTATTACAGGTAGCAATTCCGCGCTCGAACATGAGTACGCCGACAGGATTGCGGCAGAAAGTGGCGCGGACCTCGTGAACCTCGTCGGCCAAACGACGCTCAAACAAAGCTTTGCTCTGTTTGCAGCAGCCGACCTGGTGCTGTGTCCCGATTCCGGCCCGGCCCACATGGCGACTGCTGCGGGCACGCCCGTGATTGGCTTGTACGCATCGACGAATCCTGATCGCGCCGGTCCTTACGTGTCACGCGCACTGACGGTAAACCGTTACCCCGATGCCGTCGAGAAGTATCTTGGCAAACGGGTGGAGCAGGTGCGCTGGGGTGAGCGGGTACGGCACCCGGAAGTCATGTCTCTTATCTCTGTTGCCGATGTTACGGCGAAGGTTGACAGCTTTTTTCAAACGGGTGCAGAAGCCTGAGAAAGCTACAGCACCGATATCCAGTTTTCACGCCGCAAGCGCTCGACCTGGCCGAGTATCCAACGCTGCCGTTCAAGTACATAAGCCGACGGCTCATTAACCTGAAATTTAATAGGATTCGGCAATACGGCGGCCAGCAAGGCCGCTTCGGCATCGGACAGGTCGGTCGCGGGTTTATTGAAAAAATATTTGCTCGCCGCGCCTGCACCGTAGATACCGGGGCCAAATTCGGCAATGTTCAGATAGATTGTGAGTATGCGCCGTTTTGGCAGGCAGACCTCAAGTACAACGGTGAGATAGGCTTCAAGCCCTTTGCGAAAAAGTGACTTGCCAGGCCAGAGAAACAAATTCTTGCTCACCTGCTGCGATATTGTCGAAGCGCCGCGCAGTCTGCCACCGGCCTCAGCCACTTCGATGGACTTTGAAATAGATGCCATATCGAGGCCGAAATGGTCAGCAAACTTCTGGTCTTCTGCGGCGACGACAGCCAGTACGGGTGCCGTTCCGAGTTCGTCCCAGGTCGTCCATTCCCTGAGCAGCGGATCGCGGCCACTGTGGTCACGCAACATGAAAGCGGTTACCGGCGGGTTGACCCAGCGCAACGGCAATATCAGCACAAAGCTCAGCGCCACAAAAAAAGCAACCAGCAGCAGTAGCGGCCGCAACCACCGCCACATTGGTTTCCGCCGTCGCCGTGAGTGCCGGATCTCTCTTCGTTCCGCCCTCATCGCTCCGTCGGCCAGGCAACGCGGTGTTTGAGAACAGCCGCGAACACGCCCGCAACCGCCAGGTTCCGCAGGCAATTGAGGTGCCCAAGCGGGCATTCACGCGCAAAACAGGGGCTGCAGTCGAGACGCAAGTAGTGGATGTCCTTTTTCGCCGTCAATGGCGGCGTGAAATCCGGGGTCGAGGAGCCGTAAATCGCATGTACGCGCGTTCCAACTGCGGCAGCAATATGCATGAGGCCAGAATCGTTGCTGACCACTTGCTCGGTCATCGCCAGCAAATCGATGACGTCTTCGAGTGATGTCCTGCCGCACAGATTCAGGATCCCGCTCCGTGCCGGCGTTGCATTCGCGATTGCCTCGCCCGCCGCCCTGTCTTTGGCGGAGCCCAGTATCCAGATGAAGTAGCCTTCACGCCGCAGCAAGCGTGCAAGCTCGGCAAAGTGTTCGAGCGGCCAGCACTTGGCCGGGCCGTATTCTGCACCGGGCATCAATGCAACAACCGGCTGATCCGTCGGGCAGCCCAGCTTCCGGGTGACGATGCGCTGGTTATCGGCCGAAACTTCGAGAGTGGGGAACGGAATGTCCGGCAGGCGCTCGCCGGGCTCGGTCCCCAGCGCCAGGAAACGCTTTACTGTCTGGTCGAGTGCGGCCTTGTCGAATGGCCGCATATCATTGAGCAGGCCGTAGCGCATTTCACCGCGATAGCCGGTGCGCCGCGAAACTTTCGCAAACCAGGGTACGAGTGCCGATTTCAACGACCGCGGCAATACAATCGCGCGATCGTAGTTGCCGCGCAACTCGAGGCCAATACGCCTTCGCGTGGCGAGACTGACTTCTCCATGAGCGGTTTCAGCCGCTATCCCACAGCGGACCTCTGGCATGCGCGAGACGATGGGCAACGACCAGCCTGGCGCGAGTACGTCCAGGGGGCGTTCGGGATCTGTTTCGCGCAGGTATTTGAACAAGGACTGCGCCATGACCATATCGCCGACCCAGGAAGGACCGACGATCAGTGTCGCGGCATCGCTCACGCGCCCGCGATTTCGTCAAGATAGGCTTTGACGCCCTCTTCAACCGTACGGAACCGATGCTTGCAACCAAGTGCCCGTAACGCGCCGAGATCCGCTTCAGTGTAGCTTTGGTAGGCTCCGGCAAGATGCTCCGGGAACGGGATATAGCGTATTTTGCCCCTGCCATGCCAGCCGAGCACCGCGTTGGCGACGTCATTGAAACTCTGTGCCTTGCCCGTGCCCGCATTGAATATACCGGACAAATGCGAATGCGTGAGGAACCAGATGTTCAATGCTGCAATGTCATCGACGTACACGAAATCCCGCAGTTGTTCGCCATCTGCGTAACCATCCGTGCCCTCGAACAGGCGCACTTCACCGTCGTCCTCAACCTGCTTGTTGAAATGCCAGGCTACGCTTGCCATCGCACCCTTGTGCTGTTCATTGGGCCCATAAACATTGAAGTAACGCAGTCCAACGACCTGGCTATCGGGCCTCGCGGCAACCCGCCGTACGTAGCGGTCGAACTGCAGCTTCGAATAGCCGTATACATTCAGGGGCCGCTCATTGGCCGGCTTTTCCGTGAACGAAGCGGATGCCCCGTATACGGCTGCCGAAGAGGCATAAATATAGGGGATGCCTGCATCGAGACAGTGGTGCAGCAATGCTTTCGAATAGTCGTAGTTGTTCTGCATCATGTAACGACCATTCCATTCCGTCGTTTCCGAACAGGCACCCTGGTGCAGTATCGCCGTGATCGCGGACCGAAACTTCTTGTCGCCCATGCGCCGCAAAAACTCGTCCTTGTCGAGATAATCGGCTATTTCAAGCGCAGCAATATTGCCGAACTTGTGACCATCGGTCAGGTCGTCGACGATCACAACATCATCATGACCGCGCTTGATCAGGTCGCGAGCGAGATTGCTGCCAATGAATCCGGCGCCGCCGGTAACGATATGCATGTCGCGTCTATTCTTCGTCGGTCAAAAAAAACCGGGCACCACAGTAGGGGCACTTGGCGTCGCCGGTTTCCTCGACTGGCAAGTAGACCTTCGGATGTGAATTCCACAAATACATGCCCGGCATCGGGCAGGACAAAGGCAGGTCTTTATGCCGCACCTGGTAGCGATGTTGCGCGTTGGCGGGGATCAGGTTCTGATCGATGGTTCCTGCTCTTGCAGTCACAAAACTCTCCGTAACTAGTTTGCTTGCCGAGCGCGAATTATACGCACAGCTTTATGCGCCGAACACCTGCTGCCAGGCAGCGCCTACCCGCAGGCGCTCAGGAGCAAACTCCGAGTCGGGCACCAGGGGCGCTTCACCATTCAGCGACAAATGGTGCTGCCGCCGCCGAAAATGCCGGTATACCTGTTGCAGATCGGATGCCACGCCCAGCGACAATGCGCCACATTCGGCCAGTGCATTCAGCTGGCGAATATTATCCGTAAATTCGATAACCGACGGATACGCCGCCGCGCGCGTCAATACCAGGTACTGGACGATGAATTCGATATCACCGATGCCACCGTTGCCATGTTTGAGGTTGAACATCTCGCTATTGCTGTTGTCCAGTTCAGCGCGCATGCGCTTGCGCATCGACAACACATCCTCGCGCAGCTTGTCGATTTTTACGCGCCTGGTCAGCGTCTCTGACCGGATACGCTGAAATTCGGCGGCAACGTTTGCGCTGCCCGCGACGGCCCGGGCGCGCAACAATGCCTGGTGCTCCCAGGTCCATGCGTGCTCTTCCTGATACCTCGAGAACGCCTCGACGCTGGTGACCAGCAAACCCTTGCGCCCACTCGGCCGCAAACGCGTGTCGACTTCGTAGAGGGCGCCGGTGTTCGTGCGCGTCGTGAGGAAATGCACGAGGCGCCGCACCAGCCGGGAGAAAAACATGGTGTTTTCCAGGGGTCGCTCACCGTTGGTTTGCTGTTCGGTCCCCGCCGAGTCGTGCAAAAAGACAATATCAAGATCAGACCCGTAGGAGAGTTCGAGGCCGCCAAGTTTGCCGTAGGCAATCACTCCGAAGCCGGCCTCGCAGCGCTTGCCGTTCTTCCGGAATTCGGGTTTGCCGTGTTTCGTGACCAGTTCGTCCCAGGCGATCGCTAGTGCTTCGGCCAGAATCGACTCAGCGAGAAATGTCAGGCTGTCGCTAACCTGCATGATTTGCAGTTTGCCGGTGAAGTCGGATACCGCAACGCGAAACATCGTCGCACGCTGAAATCGTGCGAGCTGTTCCATTTTTTCCTCGTTGTCAGCACCTTTGTGTCGCGCGAGTTTGCGCCGCAACTCCTCGGTGAGATCCGACAGCTTGTACGGTCCCGCGACCAGGCTCGGATCGAGTAGTTCGTCGAGCAATACGGGGTAGCGCGCCAGCTGCGCTGTGATGTAGGCACTTTGGCCGCAGAGAGTGACAACCCGCTCCGCTGCCATGCGATTCTCATTCAGAAGTGCAAGATAGGCACTGCGACGCAAAATGCTGCCTACAACCGTCAGGCATCGGCTGACCGCGAGGTCGGGCCGTGGGCATGCTCGTGCCAGCAGCAATAGCTGCGGTACGAAATCCTGTAATCGTGCGGCAGCCTGGCTGCTGATAGAGCGCGTTGCCGGCAATTGCCGAAAACTGACCAGCTCGCCCGCTATCGACTCTGCCTCTACAAATCCATTGGCTGCCAGGATGCTTTGCCATTCACCGACGTCCGCCCGACTGGCCCACAGCTTTTCGAACTCGGCCAGCAAGGCTTCGTTACTCTCGACGACCGGCGGACGTTCGCGAAACGCAATGTCGGCAAAATGCGCCGCTACCGATGCACGGACCCGATCGAGCTCGCGCTGCAGCGAGTCGTAGTCGGTGCACCCCATCGCCAGTGCGAGCCGTGCCTGATCCACGGGGTCCACGGGTAAATCGTGGCTCTGCTGGTCGCGCATGGCCTGGATATAGTTCTCCAGCCGGCGCAGAAACAGGTAGGCCTCGGTGAGCTCTTTCGCAGCCGCAGCGCTGAGATTGCGGCCATCGGCGAGCAGTGGCAATACCTGTAACAGGCCAGGCCCCTGCAGTTCCGGCCGGTTGCTGCCCCGTACGAGTTGCAGCGACTGCACGATAAACTCAATCTCGCGGATACCGCCCGGGCCGAGCTTGATATTGTCTCGCAATTCCCGTTTGCGAGCCTCGCTGACGATCAGCCCGTGCATCTCACGCAGTGCCTCAAACACGCCGTAATCGAGATAGCCGCGGTATACAAATGGCGTAATCAGATCGTCGAACAGCTCCCTGGAAACGGCCTGCGACGGCCGCTCGCCAACAAGCCGCGCTTTCACATAGGCGTAGCGCTCCCAGTCACGGCCGTGCTTCAACAAATAGGACTCGAGCGCTGCAAAGCTGATGACTGGTGGCCCACTGTCGCCAAAGGGGCGCAATCGCGTATCCATGCGAAATACGAATCCGTCCTCTGTAAGGTCGTCCATCAATGCGACGACTGTCCGCGACAGGCGGTCAAAATAGGATTGTGCGTGCACGGAGCGCTGTCCGTCGCTCATGCCATCGCCGGCACCGGCATTCGGATAGATAAAAATCAGGTCCACATCCGAGGAAAAATTCAGCTCCCCGCCGCCCAGCTTGCCCATGCCCAGCATAAGCAATGGGACAGGCTCGCCCCCTGCGCCAGGAATCCTGCCGAAGCGCAGAGCCAGTTGTCGCTCCGCGAAGTTGAGCGCCGCACGCAACATCTGGTCCGCGAGGTCCGACAATGCCTCAAGTGTCTCGGGAACGGTGGCCACGCCGCTTGCATCGCGCCAGAGGATGCCGAGCATGCGGCGATTGCGCTCACGTCGGAGCCGGGCTTTCACCTCGTCGCCTGACTCGTCACTGTGTGAAATCTCATCGGCAAACGCCGTCAAAGTGGCCCTGTCACAAGGTTTAGCCATAGACTCCAGCCGCGCGCAATATTCGGGCCAGTCCTTGAGCAGCTGTTTCGCCGCGAACTCGCTGATCGCAACGATACGCACGAGTTCCGTCACCGCGGCACCCGTGGGTGCGGGGTAGAGATCGCAAAGTCGCTCGCACCAGCTCCGCACTGGCGCCTGAAGCGCAAATGGCAATGCAGAAATTGCCCGGTCAAGTTCCTGGGTCAGCGGCATGTCAGCAGTCTAACGAAAAAGACCGAAGTTGCGCGCGGATGATTGGTGCGTAGCCGTGCCTGTGGCTTAAGCAATCGACTCGGCACGGCCCGCAAGGTCTTCGAGGACTGCGGCCAGCGGCTGCGGCATGCCAATCGCATGTCCCTGTGCGAAATCCACGCCGAGCTCACGAATCAGATTGCGCGCCGCATCGTGTTCGACGTATTCGGCGACGGTATCCAGCTCCATCACTTTCGCGACCTGCGTAATGGCCGCCACCATCGATTCAGAAATTCGATTCTCAGTGATATCGCGTATGAATCCACCGTCAATTTTCAGCGTATCGACGCGAAAATTCTTCAGGTAAGCAAAGGAGCTCAGCCCCGCGCCAAAATCGTCCAGCGAAATCCTGCAGCCGCGTTCATGCAGTGCGTTAATGAATTCCTGCGCCTTGGCAAGATTCGATACAGCGGCGGATTCAGTAACTTCAAACCCCACTGCCGTCGCTGAAACCCGCGATTCGTGGATCTCGTCTTCGATAAACTCGAGAATATCGTCGTCGCCGAGGGACTGACCCGACAGGTTGATCGAGAATAGAGCGCCACGGGCATCGACCGAGTCGGAGTACTTGCTCAGCTCCGTGAGCGTTGCGCTCACCACCCAACGATCGATCTGCGGCATCATACGATAGCGCTCGGCCGCCGAGAAGAACGCACTGCTGGGCACTCGTTTGCCATCCCTGTCACGCATCCGCAGAAGAATCTCGAATCGAGGCCGATCCTGGCTGCTTTTGAGGGACGTGATGGGTTGCGCAAGTAGCTCGAACTCATTGTCGTCCAGGGCTTGCTGGATGTCGGCAACAAGTTGCATGTCGTCGTGCCGCTGAATCAGGCTTTGATTTTCGAGGTTGTATACCTCGATCCGGTCCCGCCCGTGATCTTTGGCGGACTCGCAGGCCATGCGCGCCGAGGTCAGCGAGCGTGTGTCATCACCTTCGGCCTGGCTGCACGAGGCTATGCCGATGCTCAGGGTCACTTGCAGGGACTTGTCACCTTCGAGATAGCGGAGTGCTTCGCTGCGCTTGCGAATGGCACGAGCCTGGTCCATTGCCGCCTCTTCACCGGCGTGAGTCAGCAGCAAGCAGAAGTCGTCGCCGGTCAGGCGCGATACGACCGCACTGCGCGGCAAGTCTTCTTCCAGCATGCGGGCGAATCGCATGATGACCGCGTCACCTGCATTCCGTCCAAATGTATCGTTGACGAGCTGCAGGTTATCGAGGTCCATATAGACAAGCTGGTGGGTATCGGCAGCGCCGGCCAGGCTTTTCCAGGACTCATACAACTGTGCTTCAAATCCGGCCCGGTTCATCAGCCCGGTCATCGCATCGAACGACTGTTGAATTACGTACTCGACCTTGCGTACGACATTGGCCATGAAGCGCCGGTGCGCGCGCGTGAAGGGTCGTTTATTGACACGCCCCAGTTGCGCCAGGACGCCCTGCACATTGCCGGTCTGATCGGACAACGGACAGACCAGTGCCTGGTAACTCAGCTCGGCAATGTCGGCAACGCCATCCTCGCCCGACATCTCGAACACAATCGGGACGTGCTGTCCCTCCACTCGCGGCAGGATCTGTTCGATCAGGTAACGATCCAGCACTTTGCGCTGCACGTCTTTCCAGCTGGAGTGCGTCGCACTGATACGAATGCGTTTCGAGGGTATCAACAAGACGCTGTAACAGATATTGAGGTAACGGCCGCTTTGCCCTACCAGCTGCGCAAGTCCCGCGTTACTGCTGGACCTGCCGTGCACCTGCTCGTCGATTTCGTAGACGAGCGCGAGTTCCCTGTTCACTGAAGTGAGTGCCCGATCTGCATTATCGAGCTCTCGCTGCAGGCGTAAAGCCTCGGCGATGAGGTCAACCGCCGGCGCCAGTACGCCATGCAGCATGTGCGGGTTAAACCAGGATGACTGGCCCGCATTGCGCGAGAATCCGACCACCAGGATGCCGGGCTCCGTATCGTCGGCAACGTAAACCGGCAATGCGAGGACCGTCCTGCCCGTCTTCAGTGCGCGCCGCAGGTAATTGGCATCTTCGTCGGTCTCGGTAAATATCTTGCGGGGCAGGCTGGCAACAAATGCATCAATCTCGTAGTCGTCGGCGCCATCTGATGTCCAGGCCGCCTGGCGCTCGGCATTGTAGTAGCAGAAGCACTGGGCGCGCGGCACCAGCGATTGCAGCAAGTGCTTCGCTTTACCCAGGCTTCTCAATGTCGTAATGCTGTAAAGATCTGCCGGCACGGCCGACTCCGCGAACTCGCGAACCAGGCGTAACAATGCCAGCGCCCCGCATCCCACGCCGTGATGCGGGTCTCAGGCTCACCGGTTTTTCAAGGGCTTAGCCGCGCCTGGCACGGCGCCTGGCTAATCCGACCGCTTCGTTTGCCTGTTTTGCTAAAGGCCGCCAAGCCACACGTCGTCGGAACCCTCGTTGACGCCTTCGAACAGCGGTGTCGACAAGTAGCGTTCGCCCGTGTCAGGCAACATCGCCAGCAATACCGTGCCGTCAGCCGCGGTTGCTGCAATCTCCAGGGCCGTTGCCAGGGTCGCCCCCGACGAAATGCCGGCAAAAATCCCTTCCTTTGCCGCCAGTTCCCGCGACACGGCGATCGCGCGCTCATCCGTCACGGATTTCAGTTCGTCGAAAATTTCGCGATCGAGAACGCCGGGAATGAAATCTGGCGTCCAGCCCTGGATCTTGTGCGGTGCCCACTCGCCGCCTGCCAGCAAGCTCGCAACGGCGGGTTCGGTCGCCACTATCTTGAGATCGGGACGAGCCGCTTTGAGCGTGCGGCCAGCACCGGACATCGTGCCCCCCGTACCATATCCGGTCACCCAGTAGTCGAGTCTCTTACCGGCAAAGTCGCTCAGAATCTCGGGACCGGTGGTGCTGGCGTGATAATCCGGATTCGCGGGGTTCTCAAATTGCCGGGCGAGAAACCAGCCGTGTTTTGCCGCCAGCTCTTCCGCCTTTTTGACCATGCCGATGCCGCGCTCGGCGGCCGGCGTCAGGATAACTTTTGCACCGAGGCCACGCATGATCTTGCGTCGCTCAATCGAGAAAGACTCCGCCATCGTCGCAACGAACGGGTAACCCTTCGCCGCGCACACCATGGCCAGCGCGATACCGGTATTGCCGGAGGTTGCTTCAACCACCGTCTGCCCTGGCTTGAGCAGGCCTTTTCGTTCCGCGTCAACGATAATGGCAATTGCGAGCCGATCCTTGACCGACGACATTGGATTGAACGACTCAACCTTGACGTAGACCGTCACGTTCTTTGGCGCCATGCGATTCAATCGCACAATCGGCGTATGGCCGATTGTTTCCAGAATGTTGTTGTAAATCATTTTATTGTCCTTCCTGTCAGGGGTTTTCTCAGCTACTTGCCAAACTGGCCGCCGGTAATTTTATAGCAGAATCAGAGCTACCTCGCCTTAAGCCTGCGCGCCTGCCAGCGCGCGTTTCTTCCGCTGCAGCTTTTTGGCCAAAGCGAGCCACCTCACCAACAATCAACATGGCCGGCGCCGCGACGCGTTCCGCCTCGATCAGCAGGGGCAACTGGCCCAGTGTGCCACGCAGAACGCGCTGCTGTGGCGTGCTGCCGCGCTCGATGATAGCGATGGGTGTGTCCACCGCCCTGCCGTGCGCGGTCAAATTGTTCATGAGTTCGCTGGCACGCTGCACCCCCATGTAAATGGCCAGAGTCTGCCGACCACGCGCCAGTGCGGCCCAGTCGATGCGACTGTCAGCTTCTGTGCCGTGGCCGGTGAGGAAAGTCAGCGACTGCGCGACATCACGATGCGTAAGCGGAATACCCGCGGCCGCTGCACAAGCGGCGGCAGCTGTAATGCCCGGAATCACCTTGCAGGCAAGTCCTGCCGCAGCCAGCGCCGCAGCTTCTTCGCCGCCGCGACCGAAGATAAACGGGTCGCCGCCCTTGAGGCGGCAAACGCGTTCTCCGGCGGCAACGCGACTGACCAGCATTGCGTTGATTTCCTGCTGGCCATTCGCTGCAGAGCCCGGCGTCTTGCCAACCGACACAAGCTCCGCATCGCGACGTGCCATGGCCAGTACCTCGCTGGATACCAGGCGGTCGTACAAAATCACATCGGCGGTCTGCAATGCCTGCAGTGCTTTTAGTGTCAACAACTCCGGATCGCCCGGACCCGCACCGACCAGCAATGCAACGCCGGGCGACGTCCCGGCCTGATGCGCGTCTGCCAGCGCCACCGCAATCTCATTATTGACCGCGATCGCGCCACCGGTGTCGAGGCTGTCCTGCAGCCGGCCAGCAAACAAGCGTTCCCAGAATCTCCGTTTTTGCTCGCCGCCCTGCAACTCGTCTGCAACGCGTTGCCGCCAGCGCCCGGCCAACCGTGCAATATTGCCGATGCCGGCGGGCAACAGTGCTTCAATGCGGGCCCGGATCTGCCGCGCGAGCACCGGCGCAGTTCCGCCGCTGGACACGGCAACCAGTATCGGGCTGCGATCAACAATGGCCGGCACGATGTAACTGCAGGAGCCAGGCTCGTCGACGGCATTGCAGAATACCCGCGCGCGCTGCGCGGCTCTCGCTACTTTCTTGCTGAGCCCCGGCGCGCCGCAGGCAGACACAACCAGCCAATGCCCGGTTACATCATCGTCCCTGAAACGTCGTGGGCTGTGGCTAAGCTGTCCGGCTCTGAGCATTCGGCCGATGGCGGGCACGACCTGCGGCGCAACCACGTGCGGGCGCGCGCCCGCGGCGATTAGCATTTTGATTTTGCGCGCAGCCACAGTGCCACCGCCAACGACCAGCACAGGCTTGTCGTTGAGATTCAAAAAGGCAGGAAAGAAGTCCACGGCGCTGCTCGAAACATGGCGATGAGGCACTATAGGCGCTGAGCGCCGCCTGCAAAAAGACAGAGTGTTTCTGCCGATATAACTTTGTGTTATATGTGGGGGCGCCAGCGCACGAAACCATCCGCTGCGCTGCGGCATCTATTTTTACAATGCATATACGTACTTTGATAGACCGTTGAGTTATTTGCGGTTTTTTTCGCAACGAACGCGCCAGGACATGGTCATAGAATCAAAGAGCGGGGGCTTTAGCGTTTTCGATGAAACTACAACAACTCAAGTATTTACTTGCGATAGTCGATAACGGGCTGAATATTACGGCGGCGGCCGAACGCTTGTACACGTCGCAACCCGGGGTCAGCAAACAACTCAAATTGCTCGAAGAGGAGCTCGGACTGCAGTTATTTACCCGCAAGGGAAAAAGTCTTGGGGGAATAACGGCAGCTGGCCGCCAGGTCACTGATCGGGCACGACTTATCATGCAGGAAGTGGACAATATCCGCAGCCTTGCCTCGGACTACTTCGACGAGGAAGAGGGCACCTTGTCGATCGCAACCACCCATACCCAGGCACGCTACGTACTTCCGGACGTCATCAAGGAGTTTCGCAAGCGTTACCCGCAGGTCACCCTGAACCTGCACCAGGGTACGTCCGAACAGATTGCGGACATGATTTCGGCAAACCAGATTGATTTTGCGATCGCGACCGGTTCCCGCGATCTGTTCAGCGACCTGTTACTGGTACCCAGCTACCACTGGGATCGCAAGATCATCGTGCCCAAAGGCCATGAACTGACGAAGCTCGATGGCAAGGCAAGCTTGAAGGACCTCGCGAAGTATCCGCTCGTGACCTACGTATTCAGTTTTGGCGGACACTCTTCACTGAAGAAAGCGTTCGCAGATGAGGGCCTGGAGCCCGATGTTGTGTTTACTGCTCGCGACGCCGATGTGATCAAGACCTATGTGCGCATGGGACTCGGTGTTGGCATTGTTGCCAGCATGGCCGAGGATTGTGACGACAAAAAAGACCTTGTCGCGCTGGGTGCGGAAGGCCTGTTTCCTCGCTCGACAACGTGGATTGGTTTTCGCAAGGAATCCGTATTGCGCCGTTACATGCTGGACTTTGTGCAACTGTTTGCACCACATATCACACGCGAGCAACTGGAAAAAACGCGCCTCGCCCGCTCCCAGGAGGAAATTGACGGACTCTTTGACAGCTCGAACCTGCCGATCCGTGGCGGCTGTTCCGACGATATTAACGAAGCTGCCTGAAGCAGTATCGACCAGATGTGCCTGGTCAATGTGTCAAAGACCGTTCACGCGCTCTTGCCAAAATCCATTTCGTGCAAGCCGCACTCGCGTTGCAGACCGAAAAATCGTGTCTCCTCCTGCGCAGCGACATCGGCAAGAGATCGCGTGGTATGGACGTCGCCGATCGAGACATAGCCCTTGTCCCACAGTGGATGGTAAGGCAGGTCATGTTTTTTGAGATAGTGATACACATCCCGGTCGGACCAGTCAGCGATCGGATGTACTTTCCAGCGATCGCCGGATGAATCGATGAACGGCGTCTTTCTGCGCCCACGTGACTGAGTCCTGCGCAAGCCGGCGAACCAGGTGCCGACGCCGAGTTCTTCGAGTGCGCGCTCCATCGGCAGGACCTTGTTTTCCCGATTGTATTCACCCAACCCGTCCACGCCGCTTTCCCAGCGGTGACCGTAGCGCGCTTCCTGCCAGGCTGCGGATCGTTCGGCACGATACACTTTCAGATTCAATCGCAGCCGCGCTGTCAGCGTGTCGATGAAACGATAGGTTTCCGGGAACAGGTAGCCGGTATCGATCACCACAACCGGGATGTTCGCGTATTGCCGGGTCATGAGGTGCAACATGACCGCGGATTGCGCGCCGAAACTCGAACTCAGGATTTGTGCGCCGGGCAGGGTTTGCAGCGCCCACTGAATACGTTCCTCAGCCGATTTCCTGCCGAGAGCTGCCTGGCAAACCTGTTCCGCGGCGCGGCGGCTGGGCGTTTCCCCGAGTTCAGCCATCGTGTTTCTCCTCCCCGTGAAATTCCTTGCCGGCGTTCACCGCGCGAACGACACTGGTGCGGATCAGAAAAGCGCCGAAGCGCTCGCTGTCCAGACGCTCGGCCGCATAACGCCCGAACAACGCCTGCAAAACCTCGAGAATTTCTGGCTCGGCAATATTTTCGCGGTACAGGCAGCCCAGCCGGTCGCCCGCAAATGCGCCGCCAAGGTACAGGTTATAGGTACCGGGACCTTTGCCCACCAGGCCGATTTCCGCAATATAGGGTCGTGCACAACCGTTCGGACAACCCGTCATGCGAATCGTGATCGCCTCTTCGCCAAGACCCGCGTGCGCCATCGCAGCATCAAGCTTGTCGAGGAGGCCCGGTAAATAGCGTTCGCTTTCTGCCATCGCAAGGCCGCAGGTCGGAAACGCGACGCAGGCCATCGAATGCAACCTGAGTGGCGTCGCCGTCAGTGTATTCTCGATGCCGAATTCCTCAAGCAGGCTCGCGATGCGCGCCCGGCCGGATTCGGCGATGTTGCTAATGGCGATATTCTGATTCGGCGTCAGGCGAAATTCACCATCGTGCACCGCCGCAATCGCTGCAAGGCCGCTCATCAAACGGCGCTCGCCGCTATCGCTCACCCGCCCGTTTTGCACGAACAGCGTGTAATGCCAGCGACCGGTGTCATCGCGTTGCCAGCCGTAGGCGTCGCCGTTGCCGACAAACGCGAACTTCTGCGGCGCCAGAAGTGAAACCCCCGAGCGCTCGACGACCTGCTCACGAAACCACGCTATGCCGTGAGCATCAATCGTGTATTTGAGGCGCGCATGTTTGCGGTTACTGCGATCGCCAAAGTCGCGCTGGGTCGTCACCACCGCTTGTGCCACGGCAATGAGATCGTCGACCGGGCAAAAGCCGAGCAGGTCGCCCAGCCGCGGGTAAGTTGCCGTTTCGCCGTGGCTCATGCCCATACCACCGCCGACGGTCACATTGTAGCCGCGCAGCAAGCCACCCTTCACAATTGCGATGAAGCCAAGATCCTGGGCGTAGATGTCGGTATCGTTCTGCGGCGGCACAACGAACGCAATCTTGAACTTCCGTGGCAGATAGGTCTTGCCGTAAATGGGTTCGACGCTGTCGTCTGTGCCTGCTTCCTGCTCGGGTGCCAGCTTTTCACCATCCAGCCAGATCTCATGGTAGGCATTCGTGCGCGGTGCCAGGTGCTCACTCAGTTGCTTTGCGTGCTCCTGCACTTCTGCGTGGATTCGCGACAGCTCGTGAATGGTCGGTGCCATGACATTTCGATTGACGTCGCCGCAAGCCGCAAGCGTGTCCATCATTGCGCTGTTGATACCCGCAATTGAAGCTTTGAGGTTCGACTTCAGCACGCCATGTAACTGAAACGATTGCCGGGTCGTCAGGCGGATACTGCCATTCGCCAGTTCACGAGCAATGCCGTCAACGTTCAGCCACTGCGCAGTACTGCAAATACCGCCTGGCAGGCGAGCCCTGATCATGAAACTGTAAGCTGGCTCCAGGCGCTGTCGCTTGCGCTCGCTGCGCAGGTCACGGTCATCCTGCTGGTAGGTGCCGTGAAATTTGGATAGTTGCGTATCGTCATCCGCCAACGCACCCGTGACCGGGTTGGCCAGGCTTTCGCTCAAGGTGCCACGCAAATGCCGGCTGGCCGCCTTGATCCGTTCAACATCACTCAGTTGTGGCGCCATCAGTACACATCCCGATGGTAGCGGCCGTTGCGGCGCAGTTCCTTGAGCGTCGCTCCGGCATCCGCTGCGCTCTGCTTCGCGTGCTCCTGGATAACGTTGATGAGAGCGGCATCAACGTCGCCCGCCATACGTTTCGCGTCCCCGCAAACATAGACATGTGCGCCGGACGAGATCCATTGCCAAAGCTCCGCACCCCGTTCCACGATCCGGTCCTGCACATATATTTTCCTTGCCTGGTCACGAGAAAAGGCTAGATCCAGTCGCGTCAGCAGGCCGCTTTTCAAATAGCGTTGCCATTCCAGCTGATACAGAAAGTCACTGGCAAAATTTCGGTCGCCAAAAAAGAGCCAGTTGCGTCCGGCGGCATTGCGTTCACCACGCTCTTCGATGAAGGAGCGAAACGGCGCGATGCCGGTACCCGGCCCGATCATGATGACGTCGGTATCGTCTTTGGGGGGCAGATGAAAGCGCGAGTTCGGTTCGATATAGACGGACACGCTCGCGCCCTCGTGCAGCCGGTCGGCCAGGTGCGTCGACGCGGCGCCCCAGTGCAGCGACCCGAATGCCTGGTAGCGCACGGCAGCAACAGTCAGATGAACTTCGTCAGGATTTGCGTGCTGGCTTGAGGCAATCGAATACGATCGCGGACTCAGCTTGCGCAAGGCGTCGACCAGCGACTGCGCATCGATCGGGATCGGATAGAGCCGCACGACGTCAATTAACTGGTGCGTCGCGAGAAACACAGCCAGTGCGTCGTTGTCATCCGCGTCGAGCAGGGCTTGCAACTCATTGCTGCCCGAAGCTGCCGCGGACAAGCCAGCCCATTTGCGCAGCAAGCCAAGATTCAAGGACGTTATCTCGAGTTTGCGCAACAACGCATCAAAGAGCGGCATCCCGGTGCCTTTCCACGACACCCGGGTAGCGCCGTCAAGTCCGAGAAGACCCAGCAAATCAGCGACGAGCTCTGGCGGATTCTCGGCAATGACCGCCAGCGCATCGCCTGGTTCGTACCTGAGCCCGGAACCTTCCAGCGACAACTCGATATGCCGTACATCCTTGCTCGAGTCCCTGCCGGTAATCTGCTGGTTGACGAGCACCCGCGCGTCAAACGGACTGTTGCGGTCAAAGCGGGGCGTTGAACCGACAGCACGAAGTTGCGGCACAGCGGCCTCGCGACCGATCAGGTCCGGAACACGCGCTACGATGTCGCTGACCCAGCTGGCCGCCGCGTCCTCGAAATCCACATCGCATTCGACGACTGGTGTGAGACGGGTTCCGCCGAGATCGGCAATGCGCTGGTCGAATTCACGGCCGGCCTGGCAGAAATTAACGTAGCTGCTGTCGCCCAGTGCCAGTACAGAAAAATAGAGATCCCCGAGGCGCGGAGCTTTTGCAGACTGCAGGAACTCGTGAAATAACTCGGCGTCATCGGGAGGGTCGCCTTCACCGTGCGTCGAAATAACGAAAATTGCGAGTTTTTCACGCTTCAGCAACGTCGGCTTGTAGTCTGCGAGGCTGACGAGATTGACGGCACAACCTGCATCACGCGCCGCCATCGCGAGGCGTTTTGCGATGCCTTCGCCATTGCCGGTTTGTGAAGCAAACAGCACGGTGAGGGTACTTCCGGGCGCCTCGTTGCTGGCCGGCGTGGTCGCACTGCCTCCGGCAACACGCGCAACTGCGAGTCCGGCCGCGTAGCCACTGGCCCACTGCAGCTGCATGGGCGTCAGGCCGATCAGTGCCTGCTCAAGTTGGCCTGCCTGGCTCGCAGGAAGTGGCTCGGGGTATGAATTGGCGGTGATCGCGCTCAAAGCGTTGCTCCGTCAGCGGCAAAAGCACCGACAAGCAGCCGGTGCGGACGGCAGCAACCTTAAGTTGGGGTGTCCCAATCGGGAACGATCAGTTTTTCATCCGCTTATAACCTGACGGTATATAGGCCTCGACGCAGAGACTGCTATATGACGCGGATACCACCGTGCCGGCGGCGGCTCTGCCGATCGACCCACCAGGTGCCCAGCAATACGCCCGCAATCAGGCACAAGAGGATCGCGCCGGCTACCCAGCTGTAGGGCAGGCTGAAACGATACCGCTCCTCAATCTGGCGCATCGACTGGTTCGCCTCCTCCAGCGTCGTCGCACGCGCCTCGGCCTGTTCCAGTTGGCGGCGCAACTCCGCGCTGTCCTGCTGCAGCTGCGCCATGCGGCTTGCGGGCTCCGCAAACGCCGATTTGAGGTCAGCGAGTTCCGCTGCAAGCTGATCGCGCTCCGCCGCGGTCTGTGCAACGATCAGCTTGGCTGGCTTGTCGAATACGACGTAATTGATCTTGACGTACCCCGTGGTCCCATCCGGCAAGCGCACATTGGCGTAGTAACGATCCCGCGAAAGAACCTCGAAATAGTCACCGCTTTTCAGGTACTGGAACGGGGTATCGCTGGTATCCGCTGCACGGTGCAGCCCGAGCGTCAGCTCATCGGTGACGTAGCCGGTTTCCGCAGCGGCAAACTCCGCGAACGCAAGCGACACAAACAGCAGCAAGAATAAGAGCGGGCCGCGCTCCGGATAAGGTGTCTTGAACATAAAATCAAGTGTACTACAGGGCTACCCGCCATTTTGCGAACTGGTTCCGGTCTGGCGGCCGGTTTTGCCATACGGCATCACAGGTCGTTCAGGTAGCGCAGCAATGCCGTTTGCACTTCCTCGCCAGGGCCGCGGTGCGCGTCCTTGTAGTTGAGGAGCACGGTGACCGCGAACCGCCGGCCGGACCGGGCCTGCAGGTAACCGGCGATAGCAGACACGTCATCAAGTGAACCGGTCTTGAGGTGTGCCTGGCCGGTCAGCGTGCCATCGTCAAAGCGGCTTTTCAGGGTCCCATCGAGTCCCGAGAGCGGCATTGACGCGGCGAACTCCGGCATATACGGCTGTGACCAGGCGAATCGCAGAAGCTTGTTGAAATCGCGGGCGCTAATCCTGACTGCCCGTGACAGCCCGGCGCCATTTTCAAGCACCAGGCTATCCAGCCCGGACAGATTTCTTGCGGCCCAGGCCGATATCACTTCCCGCCCGCCCTGTTCGGTTCCGGGTGCGCCGAAGGTTTCAGCCGATAGCGTGTACAAAAGCTGCCGGGCCATGACATTGTTACTGTGTTTGTTGATCAGCGTGATGATCTCGGCCAGCGACTTCGACGGAAAGGAAATCAATGGCACCCGATCTGTTGGCGCAATTCCCTTGCGCCAGGTGCCTTCAAACGAGTTGCCGGCCTCTTTCCACATCGACTTGAACATGCCGTAGGCATATGCATTGTGATCGAGCGCGGTACGCGATATTGCATAGTTCTTGCAACGACTCGGAAAGCTGCCGTCGAGAATCATTTTTGTGAAGCTGTCGGCAGCTGTGATCGATATACCGCGCTGATAGCCGGAGCAACTGCCGTTGGCAAGCGACAGTCGATTTTCAACCTGCAGATTCTCGAGTGCTGGTTCAATAACCACTCTGACGCCTTTTGTAGCCGGGTCCGGTTCGAACCAGTAGCGCACTACTTTGAGGTTCATGAGTAGCGCGTTCGGTGCGACATTGTAGGCGCGCAGTGGCTGATGATCGAACTGACCGGCGTCATAAGGTCCAACGTCGAAGTAACTGTCGTCGATGATCAGGTCACCGCCGATTTCGTGCAGTCCGGTCTGGCTCAAGTCCCTGACCATGCGCCAGACGCGTTCCGTCACCAGAAACGGATCACCGTAGCCCTTGATCAACAGGTCGCCATCGAGTCGTCCGTCCCGGATCTCGCTGAGTCCATAGATCTCTGTTTTCCAGTGATAAGCAGGGCCGAGTTCATCCAGCGCAACCAGTGTGGTGACCAGTTTCATGGTAGACGCGGGGTTTCGCGGCACATCATCGTTCCACTTGACGATCGTCTTGCCACTTTCGATGTCCGTGACGAGAACACTAAGGCTCTCAGCCGGAATTTTTCTGAGCTTCAGGACGCTTTGCACGGACGACGGAAGACTACCGTCAGCGACGGCCGCTATCGGGAAGCAATAAAGTAGCGCGCAACAAAGCAGGCCAATGCAGAGTTTTGCTGCGGCTGCAGGCATGTCTGTGCCTGGCCTCAATCGTGGGTCGAAGATTTTTATGTGCCTCATTGCGTGGCCGGGCTGCATCAACATTCAGCAGGGGCCCTGGTTCGATTTCTGACTAGCCCGGACTGGTGACCCGGGCAGCATAGTGTTGTGCATCCTGACCCGTCAACGTCCATGCAGCAGTCACCGCGCAGATCGCTCAGGCTTCCTGATATCGAGACTGCGAATCCGGTCGCTAAGAGTAGTTGGTTTGATGTCCAGTAGTTGCGCCGCGCCATTCTGTCCGGAAACTCGCCAGTTGCTCTGTCGCAATGCGGCAATGATGTTGTTCTTTTGTAGCGTACGCATTTCAGCCTCGGTCAGTACTTCGGAACCGGCGCCGGCCGCAGAACCATTCTCTGCGCGCCGGTCAACAGGGACATCCGACTGAATTGAAGGCATCGACTTGTCGAGCCGCAGAACATTGCCTTCCGAAAGAATAACGGCGCGCTCAATGACATTCTTGAGTTCGCGAATATTGCCCGGCCAGTTGTAGCGCCGCAAGTGCTCCACCTGGGCGCGGGTCAGGGTCATGGCTTCGCGGCCGAAATCCCGCGAGGTCTGTTCCAGAAAGTGTTGCGCCAGTTGCACGATGTCATCACCTCGCTCACGCAATGGTGGTACCTCGACCGGAAAAACACTGAGCCGATAAAACAGGTCTTCACGAAATTTGCCCTCGACGATGAGACGTTCGAGATTCTTGTTCGTCGCCGCGATAACCCGTACATCAACCGAGCGCGTAACATCATCGCCGACCCGCTCGAATTCGCTCTCTTGCAGCACTCGCAACAATTTGCCCTGCAATTCAAGCGGAATTTCTCCGACTTCATCGAGGAACAGGGAGCCGCCGTCCGCCAACTGAAAACGACCAATTCTGTCGCGGTGCGCGCCCGTAAATGCGCCTTTCACGTGACCAAAGAATTCACTCTCGAACAACTCCTTGGCTATCGATGCACAATTTACCTTGACCAGCGGGCGTTCCGCCCTTGGGCTGCGATGGTGAATGGCACGGGCAACCAGTTCTTTACCTACCCCGGATTCGCCGAGTATGAGAACGCTGGCCGGAGTATTGGCAACCGCTTCAACTTGCCTCAGCATGCGACGCAGTGCCGGACTGGTGCCGACTATGCGTCCGAAATTCAGTGCGACATTAACCTCCTCGCGCAGGTAGTCACGCTCGTGCTCGAGTTCTTCACGCAGGCGCGCGTTTTCTGCCAGCGTCTGCCGCAAACGACGCTCAGCACGCTTTCGTTGCGTAACATCCTTGGACGCCACCAACATCCGGTCAACATGCCCACGCTCGTCCCGATGCGAAATTGCGGACATGATCAGGTCCAGCTTTTCGCCACTCTTGGTGACCATCTGGCGTTCAACGTTATTGAAGTCCCCCTCACTGATCAGCTTTTTCAAGCGTCCACCGACGTACAGGCGTTGATCCGCGGCGCTGAAAAAATCGGAGAATGGCCGGCCAAGAACTTCCTCCCGCGTGTAGCCCATTTTGTGTAGCCAATGATCGGTCACCGTTGCAATCAGTCCGTCACCATCCACCGTTTGCAACATCGCCGGCATCGAACGATACAATGTTCGGTACTTGAAATTTGTACGCGCCATGTCGGTTGCCTCGCTGTACATGGCGATCGTACGGAGAAATTTTCCATCGGCCTTGTACTCAACAATCGCGTCTGTCAGGCAATCAACAACGTCACCGTTTTTGGCAACAAAACTGATCGGTTTGCCCTTCAGCTTGCCGGTGCGCCGTAGCGCGGGCCGCAATTCTTCCTTGATGCATTGCGCGCTTTCTGCGGTAACGAATTCCTCGGGCTTGTGCCCCACCATTTCTTCGCGTTCGTAGCCGAGGCGCGTAAGAAACTCGTCATTCACATCGAGGTAGGCGCCATCTTCGGCAATCGAGGTCGCCATGGACGGAGCCTTCCTGAACAGCCATTGATAATCTTCGAGAGTCAGCATCCGCGAAGCTTATACGATATTCCGTGAAAGTTATTACGGCTTTCCGTAATTCACGAAATTCCGTAACTGACGATAGTCATATAAGTTGTTGTTTTTCAAAATAAACTTGGGTTGGCACGGCTTGTGCAATAAGCAGGTTGAGATTCTATAAACCGGCGCACGTTGCGCTCGGTCACGAACCATTCAGGAAGATCCAAAATGAACAACCGAAATGTACAAAATGGACTCGTACTAGCCGGCGCGCTGCTTGTACTGTTCACCCTCATGTTTGCCACCTCGGTCGCGTTGACCCGCGTGCCGATGGGAATCTAGACACAATCAGCCTTCCCTGGTGCGAGATAATCGCCTCCGGAAGCCTTGAAATTTGTAACAGGAACCACACATTCGAATAAACAAGGCCACCCCAGAGGTGGCACGCAACCCCCCACGATGCGCGGCAGGTCGGGATACTCCCCCCCGATAGTCCTGGTTTGCTGCGCATCGTTAGCCGAACAGGAGTTCGGCTCAAAAGCGGACCTGGATGGTCCGGCGGCACCCCCCCTGCCGTAAATCCTGGGCGCCGGAGTCCGAGCATCTCGCTTCGGTTTGCTGCATTAACTCTTGATGCAGCGCTTCGGCGCCGTCTTTTACCGATGCTGATCCGTGTCCTGGCTTTCCACCCTGCCGCGATGTCGTTCTGCGTTTTCAGCCTGGTTGTGCGCGGTCTTGCTGCTAATGGTCTCGCGTACGCGGCGCAGCCAATAGCGCGCCCAGGCAAATTCTATTGACAAGATCGCAAGACCAAGAGGGATGACAATAAGCCCCGGACCCGGGGTAACGAGCATTACTACGCCCAGCAACAGGACAGTCATGCCAACAATTGCTACGACTACCCGTCGCGCGGCTTTGTAGGTTCCATTGGCAATGCCTTTAATCATACCTGGACGTCCCGATTTGCCATGCCAGCCCGGGCTAGGGCTGCGGCGTGGGTGCCGCCAGGTTTTTTGCAAAGAACGCGAGCATTCGCGACCAGGCATCGTCCGTGTCGCGCTGGTTGAAATTGCTGCGCTTCGGGTCAGCGAACGCATGACCAGCATCGGGGTAGATGTGCACTTCAGCGGGCTTACGAAGGTGCTGCATTGCTTCCTTGAAGCCCTCGGCCATCGCTACCGGAATGGCCCGGTCCCGGGCGCCAAACAAGGCCAGCACGGGCGCATTGACCGGTCGCAAGCGCTCTTCATCGGTAGCTACCTGGCCGTAGAAAATCACTGTCGCGTCAATGTCCTCCGAGAACTTCAGCGCTGTATTCAGCGCCCAGCTGCCACCAAACCCCCACCCTGCCGTCCCAATTGCGGGCGCTTCCGCAACGCGTAGAAATTCCAGCGCCTGGCGAATATTCTCCTCGACGTCGGCAGCGTTTTCCAACATCAAGATCGTTTGCTTGCGCGCCGCATCAGCTGTCTCGAAGGTTTCGCCGCCGTATAAATCAACGGCGAGCACCATGTAGCCTTCGCTCGCAAGCTGATCTGCGCTGGCCCTGGTATCTTCATTCATTCCCCACCAATCGTGGATCAGGATGACCGCCGGCAGCGGCTCGATCATGTTCGATGGAAAGGCAAAATAGCCGTAGACCAGGTTTTCGTTGACGTCAGCGTACGGCAGCGTTTCGGCATCGACCGGTCGTTTGAGATCGCGCTGACTCGCTGCCGGCATACTGGCTGCGGATGCTTCCGTCTCGGCTGCAGCAGGAGCCTGCGGCTTAGCGTTGTCGCTGCCGCTCTCGCAGGCCGTTACGAGCGAAAAAGTCAGGGTCGCAAGCAAGCAACGGCGACTGAAATTCGATACCAACATACACATTCCCATGGAGCACCAACCAAGCTGCGAACCAGTGTAATCGAAAAATCCCTCATGGCGTACCGGGCACGGCCACCAAAGGCAATTCGCGACAAAGCGGGTCAACAACTACACTCTCCGTCTTGCCATAAGAATCTGCGGTGTGCCGGATGGAAATGCTGATCGAAGCCCTGATATATCTGCTCGCTGCCGTGATCAGTGTACCAATCAGCCGGGCACTGGGCTTTGGCTCGGTCCTCGGCTATCTCGCAGCCGGCATTCTGATCGGCCCTTTCGGTATCGCGTTGATTCCGGATTATCACCGTACCATGCACGTTGCAGAGCTTGGCGTAGTGCTCTTGCTGTTTGTCATCGGCCTTGAATTACAGCCATCGCGGCTCTGGATCATGCGTCGCATGGTATTCGGCCTTGGAGCATTGCAGGTTCTGGTCACTGGTGCTGCGATAGCGCTGCTGGCATGGTTGCTCGGCAAGACCCCAACCGCGGCGCTCGTGCTTGGCGCCGCACTGGCGCTCTCATCAACTGCCTTTGTATTGCAGATGCTGGCCGAGAAACGGCAGCTGACAACCAGCCACGGCCGCGCGGCATTTTCAATTTTGCTGTTTCAGGACCTGGCCGTCATTCCACTGATCGCCATAATGCCCTTGCTCGGGGAATCAAGCTCAGGCAATCAGTTTGACTTGCTACAGCTGGCAAAAAGCATCGCCATGCTCCTCGCGCTCATCGCCGGCGGACGCTATCTCTTGAAGCCGGTACTGGAGATGGTCGCACGTACTTCCATTCCCGAATTGTTTACGGCAACGGCATTACTGGTTGTTATAGGTGCTGCATTGCTCATGCAGCTGGCCGGAATGTCCATGGTGCTGGGTGCCTTTATCGCGGGTATGTTGCTCGCGGACTCGGAGTACCGGCACCAGCTCGAGGCCGACATCGCGCCCTTCAAAGGCCTGTTGTTGGGGCTGTTCTTCATTACCGTTGGCATGTCGGTCAATTTACAGAACCTGAGCGATAACCTTGCACTGATACTTTCGATTGCTCTGGCCTTGATGGCATTGAAGGCAACTATCCTCGTTGTTCTCGCACGCAGCTATGGCATATGCGACAACAGAAGCTCGCTGCGTCTCGCCGCGGCCATGTCGCAGGGCGGCGAATTCGCGTTCGTTATATTTTCTCTAGCGACGGCCGAATCCGTACTGTCGGTAGAAGATGCTGGCAACCTGACGCTCGCCGTCACCATCTCGATGTTGCTGACGCCGGTCCTGTATTTACTCACGGAACGATTCAGCGACTCGGCCAACAAACAACCCGAACCCGATTACGACCGTATGGACGACGCCGGCAACGAAGTACTGATTGCGGGTTTCGGTCGCGTTGGACAAGTCGTCGGACGTCTGCTGCGCATGAGTGGCCGTCCATTTACAGCTCTGGAATATGACGCCGAACAAGTCAGCATTGTGCGTGGCTATGGCAACAAGGTACATTTTGGCGATGCTACCCGGCTCGAAGTGTTGCGTGCGGCAGGAGCTGCCCGTGCCAAGTTGTTTGTCATCGCAACCGCCGACATGGAAACATCACTTTCAATTGCGGAGACCGCGAAACGCGCGTTTCCAAATCTTACAATCATTGCGCGTGCGCACAACCGACGCCATGCGCACAAGCTCATGAACCTCGGCGTCCAGCACATTTTCAGGGATACTTTGTTGTCAAGTATCGCGATGGGCGAGAAGGTATTTACGAGTCTTGGAATGTCCAATGATGAAAGCCATCAGCTTGCAAAAATGTTTTATGAACGTGACGAGCAATTGCTGCTCGAACAATTTGCAGTCCAGGACTCGGAAGAAAAACTAATCCAAAGCGTGCGTGATACAGAACGTGAACTCGAGATGCTCCTGCGTGGCGATATCCGCGATCAATAGCCGCAACCTAGTCGTCTTCGTCATCGTCCCACTCGCGCAGCTTGGTTTTATCCACCTTTTCCCATTGCTCCTCGCTGACGCGCATATACTCGCGAATCCTGACAATGACATAGACGATTACGAATGCGATCAGGACCAGTACTGGCCAAAGTCCGTCTGGCATGACGTACTCCTCGTGCTTGGCGACAGCGTGAGCATATCACCATGAGCAGCAGGTCCGGCTGGCGAAAACTGGCCTCATTCATCAGCGAATCGCTGCGTGAGAATACCGTCGATTTCACCCGCGGTCCGGTAAACCGGGCCCTCGGCCTGCTGGCAATTCCCATGATGCTGGAAATGGCCATGGAGTCGGTATTTGCGGTTGTCGACATCGCTTTCGTCTCAAGACTGGGGACGGACGCCGTGGCGGCAGTAGGCATGACCGAGGCACTGGTTACGGTGCTTTATGCCGTCGCCATTGGTCTCGGCATGGGCGTCACTGCAATGGTCTCGCGCCGTATCGGGGCCAAGGATCACGACGGCGCGGCACGTGTCACGGGGCAGGCAATGTGGGCCGGCGCAATCCTGTCTCTGGTAACAGGAACGATAGGTGTCCTGTATGCCTCCGACATGCTCAGACTGCTGGGAGCCGGTCAATCCGTTGTCAATCACGGTTCAGGCTATACAACCGTTATGTTGGGCGGTTCCGCGAGTATTCTGTACCTGTTCCTGCTCAATGCCGCGTTTCGGGGCGCGGGCGATGCAACGATCGCACTACGCTCACTGTGGCTGGCGAACGGGATCAACATCGTTCTTGATCCGTTATTCATCTTCGGCATTGGCCCGTTCCCGGAGCTCGGCGTCACGGGTGCCGCCGTGGCCACTACGATCGGGCGTAGCGCCGGCATTATCTACCAATTGTCATATCTTTATGGTGGACGCGGCCGACTCGCATTCGCCATGCATCACCTCAGGTTGGATGGGGCGCTAATCTGGCGCTTGTTCCTGATTTCACTGGGTGGCATCAGCCAGTTCCTGATCGCAACTGCTAGCTGGATAGCCTTGATGCGCATCGTAGCCTTGTACGGTAGTGCGGCTGTCGCGGCGTACACGATTTCGCTGCGCATGCTCGAGTTTGCGATTTTGCCCGCATGGGGCCTTGGCAACGCCGCTGCAACACTGGTCGGCCAGAATCTTGGCGCAGGTTTGCCTGACCGGGCGGCACGCTCGGCGTGGCAGGCGGCGAAGATAAACGCGGCGTTCATGTTCGTGGTGGGTGTGCTGATGCTATTTTTGGCACGCGAAATCACCGGAGTGTTCACCAATGACCCCGAAGTGTTGCGCGTAGGCACTGATTGTCTGCGAATTTTGGGTGTCGGGTATCCCGCCTACGCGGTCGGCATGATCATGATCCAGGCCCTGAACGGTGCCGGGGATACGAAATCACCGTCGGTTCTTAACTTCCTGTGTTTCTGGCTGCTGCAGATACCACTCGCCTACTGGCTGGCCGAGCCCGCCGGCTTTGGCCCGAACGGTGTATTCGTATCGATCGTGGTATCGGAATCGTTGCTATCCTTGGCGGGCGTGCTCGTATTTCGCCGGGGACGCTGGAAAACACAAATCGCCTGACGGCGATTGACACGATACGAAATGCGTAGGAGCGGCTGCCACCGCGATTAACAGCCAATCGCGCCGGGGACGGCGCTCCTACGAGTATTTTTTAGCTCAGATAACACAAGGAACCCAGGGATGACCGAGCCCTCTTTAACTGATGCGCCATTGATCAGTATCAGGAACGCGACGATCTGGCGCGGCTCCACCTGTGTGTTTCAAAATCTCGACCTGGAGATAGAGCAACATGAGCGAGTGGCGATACTGGGGCCTAACGGTTCCGGCAAGACCACCTTGCTAAAAGCAATCAATCGCGAAGTCTATCCCGTACACAGCGCAGAGACCTCATTTCGAATTCTGGGTCGGGAGCGTTGGAATGTCTGGGATCTTAGAACCCGGATCGGGCTCGTGTCACATGATTTGCAACAGCGCTACACACCAACAACCAGCGCGCTTGAGGTCGTGGTTTCCGGGTTTTTTTCCAGCATCGGTGTTCAGGGTATGCTGCAGCAACGGGTATCACAGCAGCAAAAAGAGATGGCAAAGGAGTTGCTGCGCGAAATGGGCCTCGCCGAGCTGGCGGATCGTGAACTCGCGCACCTGTCAACGGGCCAGCAACGACGCTGCCTGTTGGCGCGCGCGCTGGTACACAACCCGGAGGCCCTGATTCTTGACGAACCGACAGCAGGACTGGATCTGGCCGCCTGCTTCGGCTACCTGGCGCTGATTCGACAACTTGCAAACGCCGGCCGGAATATTATCCTCGTAACTCACCACATCGGCGAAATTCCACCCGAGGTCGAACGCGTCGTAGTCCTTCGGGAAGGCCGCGTCGTTGCCGACGGCCCGAAAGCCGACGTACTCGACAGCGAGTTTTTGAGCCAGGTTTATGCCACACCGATCCGAATCCACGCGGTAGACGGCTACTACCTCGCATATCCGGGATCCTGATGCTATTGGATGACAAAAACGTGAATTGCGCCATAACGACAAGGCTCGGACCGACCTATGCTCCACGCATGGTTTCGATTTTTCGCACATTGATCACCAGCCTGCCGCTGGTTGCAATACCCGCGGTCGCGGCGGATGTGGACGTTGAAACAGGTATTACGGGCATTGGCCTCTCGGTGTTCATCTTTTCGCTGGCGGCTGCCTTGCTGTTAACCCTGTTGTTCCGCGCGTCGGCAAGCCGCCTGGCACGATTGCTCTTGCGACGCGTCGGACAACATCGAATTCGGCGTCAACTCAGTACCAAATGCCAGGATGTGTTGCACGGCCCAATATTGCCGGGTGCCTACGGCGGGCTTGCAAAAATCGACCACGCCGCACTTACCCGCAACGGCATACTGTGCGTACGTGCCGTGCATTTCAGTGGCAAGGTACAGGGCAATGTCGATGATGCGCAGTGGACTCATACGGACAGTTTCGGTACGCAACGTTTCCTGAACCCGTTAATCCAGAACGAAGGTCGAACGCGTGCGCTGAAGAAAGCAGTGCCCGGTGCAACGTTTGTCAACCTGGTAGTGTTTTCCGGCAATGTTGAATTCGCGGCAAAGCCGCCGCCCAACGTGATTGCAATGCGGCAGCTGGGAAAATACCTGCAAAGCCTCGACGCCGCCTCGGAGCAGAGCGAGGCCGGCAATCCAAAATGGCAAGAGCTTAAGGCCGCAATCTTTCAGGACACAGCAACCCGCAAAGACTTCGCCGCTCAAATCAGCTTTTCCTGACACTTCGGCAAAAAAGGCGCCGGACCGCATTGTCGGCCAAACTGATTTATACTCCGGCTCTTCGGGGTTAATTAGATGTACCAAGCAATGGATGATCCTTCAGTCTGGATTTCGTCACCTATCGGCGTGCTCGCTGTCCTCGCTGTCGTCGCGGCCTTCTTTTTCCTGCTTGCCGAAGTCACGAACGCAAACTTTTTCAACTACATGCCACCCCTGCTGTTCATTTACGCGGCGCCAGTTTTTCTGAACAATCTCGATGTAATTCCCAGCGACTCGCCGGTTTATTCCGGTTTGAGTACCTATGTACTGCCTGCCTTCATCGTGCTGATGCTGATCAGGGTGAACATACCGGCGGTGATCCGCGTGATGGGCAAAGGTGTGCTGGTCATGCTGATGGGCACAGCCGGCGTGATCGTCGGGGCGGCCGTCTCTTACGCGATAGTGCATCCGTGGCTGGCGCCCGATGCCTGGAAAGGCTACGGCGCGTTGGCCGGCAGCTGGATTGGCGGAACGGCGAATATGGCCGCGACCGCCGAGATGCTGGGTACGTCAGAGGAACAGTTTGGCCTTGCCATTATCGCCGACAACATGGTTTACGTCGTCTGGTTGCCAATCTTGCTGCTGTCGCGGGATTTTGCCGATAAATTCAATCGCTGGGCGAGGGTGCCCGAAGACCGGCTGCGAATGATGGACAAGGCGGCGGCCCTGCATTTTGAGGAAGAGGAGACACCGCGCATGTCCCAGTACCTCTATCTCGCCGCACTGGCAATAAGTGTCACCTGGATAGCGCAAGCGCTGGCACCCCAAATCGCCACCTGGCTCAGCAGCGTAACACCCGCTCTTGACGCGCTGTTTTCTGAAACGACCGTTCGCATCCTGCTTGTCACAACCATTGCATTGCTGCTCTCGGCCACTCCTGCATCCCGCTTGCCGAACTCGACGGCGATGGGAACGGCGCTGCTCTATATTTTTGTTGCCGGTATGGGTGCACGCGCGTCGATAAGCGGATTTGAGCAGGCACCGATGTTCGTACTGGGCGCATTTATCTGGATAATTATTCACGGGCTCTTTTGCCTGGCCGGCGCCTGGCTGTTCAGGGTCGACATACACAGCGTCGCGATCGCATCGGCCGCAAACATCGGTGCCGCGGCGTCCGCACCTATTGTTGCCGCCCATCATCGTCCGAGCCTCGTTCCCGCTTCCATCCTGATGGCGCTACTCGGCTACGCAATGGGCAACTATCTCGCGCCATTGGCCGGGCAACTTGCGCGCGTGGCGGCCGGCCAATAAGCAACGAAGCAAGTGTCTCCTGTTACTCGCGACTCGATATTTGGCTATCTGCAGCGCTTCGTACAACGCGCGCTGACGGCGATCTTTGCGTTGCTTGCGCTGCTGCTATTGATCCTGTCGATGTTGTGGCGTGACCGGGTTGCAATTGACGACGTGGGTATATCATTCGCACCTGAAGCCAGTCCGACTGACGGTGTCACCGTTACCTGGTTTGGCGTCAGCACATTGTTGTTCGATGACGGTGAGACCCAGTTGTTGATCGACGGTTTCATATCCCGCCCCGGCGTATTGGATTTGCTGGCAAATCGCCCTGTCGATAACGATGCTGTGACGATCAACTATTTTCTCAACGAGTTTCACGTCGATCGTCTCGCTGCCATCATCCCTGTGCACTCGCATTACGATCACGCGATGGATGTCGCCGCCCTCGCTAGCCGCACGAGTGCATCGATACTTGGCTCGGAGTCCACCGCCCAAATCGGTCGTGGCGCCATGCTGCCACCCGAGCAGATCGTCGTCATTACCGATGGCGCGGAATATCAATTCGGCGAATTCACGGTACGCTTTATACTGTCATTACATGCGCCGATCGGCTGGAACGGCAGTGTTCCACTCGCCGGCACCATAGATAGCCCACTCACACTACCTGCGCCAATAACGCGTTTTCGCAATGGCGACAGTTACTCTATTGTTATTTCACATCCGACCGGCAGCGCACTGGTGCAAGGCAGCGCCGGATTCCGCCCCGGGGCACTGCACGGCTTGCAGGTGGACACGGTGTTTCTCGGCACCGGGATGCTCGAAAGTCTCGGTCGAGACTACATACACAAGTACTGGACGGACACCGTTACCGCAACAGGTGCAACGACCGTCATCCCCGTGCATTTCGACGACTATACGAGGAATTTTGGCGAAATCGAATTAATGCCGAAAATTCTCGACGACTTCTCGGTGACCGCACGCATCCTGAAAAATCTGCGGCGCACCTGGGATTCCGACACACAAATCTTTTTACCAGCCTTCGGCGTACCGATCGCACTGCGCGACCGCTCGTCTGCAGAAACCTGACAACGGCCTGACCATAGCGCAAGCCTGGCAGGCCTCTAGTCGAGGAGGGTGCCAAGCTGTACCGCCCCGTCAATCAGTGCCTGCTTCTGCTCACGCCTGAGCCGCTTGACCCGATGCTCGACCTGTTGCGCCTTGCTGCGTGATCCAATTGTCGCACTGAAAACCACCCGCAACGGACCCCTGCCGCGCAGGTATTTCGCGCCACGGCTGCCATGCTCATGTTGCAAAAGGCGCTGTGTAACGTCGCGTGCGATGCCGGTGTACAAGCTGCCATCGGCGCAGGCCAGGATATACAGACTGTACTGTCGCTCGTCCTGGTTCAGGCGCTGCCACCTGCAAGGACTTCACCCAGCACGCGAAAAGCGCCTTTCTCGACGCTGCCAAGATTGCTCTCGGTCGCGAGAAACGTAAGCACTAATTCTTTTCTCTTATCAAGCGCTGTTACCGGCTCGTTGAACACCAGTGTCAAGGTGTTGCCAAGCAGACGTGCCTCTTGCAGCAGATCGTGGCCACCAAGTTGCTTTTCGTTGATTTCAACGTAGATTGATTCGTCAAAGTCTTCTTCGACGGTGCGCATGATCAACACATAGTCTTCGATATCACCGTGTTCGGATGTGCGCGCAAACAACAGCATTGTCGCATTGTCCCGAACGTCGAATGCGACTGTATCGTAAACCAGCTTCCTGGGCACCGCACTCTCCGCATCGGACACCGGAGCCCAGTCTACGCCAGCGGGCCGGCAGATTGCGAATTGCCGCGCATCGACTCGATGCGCTGGTCTTTCGCACGCCAGAGGTCGCTGAGCCATTGGTGCATTCTGCGCCGAAACTCGCGATCCTCCTCGTAATTGCCGGCGAGCAGGAAGGACTCGACCTGCAGCACCTGGACATCCATGCGCATATTGACCCGCTCGCCACAGCACATCGCCCAAAATTCAGGTACTCCGTCCGGGTACACGATCGTTACATCGAGAATTTTGTCGAATAGTTCACCCATCGAGCCAAGTGCCACCGCTATGCCGCCAGCCCTGGGGCTAAGGAGATTTGCATAGGGCGACTTGCGTGCGTCGCGCTTGGTCTCGCTAAAGCGAGTGCCTTCGATAAAATTAATCACCGTCGTCGGCGTGTGGCGAAATTTTTCGCACGCCTTGCGCGTGGCCTCCAGATCATTGCCCTTTTGCTCGGGATGTTTTGCCAGGTACGACGGTGAGTGCCGCTTCATGAACGGCATATCAAACGCCCACCACGCGACGCCCAGAACGGGGAACCAGATCAGTTCCTGCTTGATGAAGAACTTCAGAAACGGAATGCGTCGATTAAAAACAGTCTGCAACACGATAATGTCGACCCAGGTCTGGTGATTCGCAAGTACCAGGTACCAACCCTCTTTCTGCAAACCGTCGAGCCCGACAGCGCTCCACTGCATGGAGCCGCTGCCCGCCAGTACCAGACGGTTCACGCTGACCCAGTTTTCGCCCAGCCACATCAGTATGCGAGTAAGTGCCCGTCTGAATGCGGCGATCGGCACCAGCAATTTGACGATGGCGAGGAGGAATATAGGGGTGAACCAGATCAGTGTGTTGACCGTCAGTGCGGCAAATACCAGCACGCCGCGACAGTTGCGCAGAACGGACTTCAAAGGCGACTCCGTATGGCGATCAGACAGGCTGCGTATTCTAGCAGCCCTGAGTCCGACAGGCTGCTGGCCCGGACTATTCATGAACCGGCGACACCGGATTCTGCGGTGCGCACGTGACAGGCATGCAGCAGCAACGGTACCATGCGTCGCACCCGCGCCCTGGCATGCCTCCTCGACAAGGAAAAACGAGCAAATGACGACAGCGATCCGTATTGACGGCAAAGCCAGGGCCGCCGAATTGTCTGCCCACATCAGTGCGGACACCGCGAGGCTCGTGCAACAACACGGCATTACGCCCGGACTCGCCGTGCTCATCGTTGGCGAAGACCCGGCCAGCCAGGTCTACGTGCGGAACAAGAAACGCACGGCTGAAGCCTGCGGTTTTTATTCCGTGCAGCATACGCTTGCGGCGGACACCAGCGAAGCCGAGGTCATCAAGCTGATCGCGAGTCTCAACGCAGACGATTCCGTACACGGCATACTGGTCCAGTTGCCGCTACCGCCGCAGCTTGACGAAAAGCGCATCACACAGTCTGTTGTGCCGCAGAAGGACGTCGACGGATTCCACTACGTTAACATCGGCAAACTGACGGCAGGCGATACCGATGATGCGTTCGTACCCTGCACGCCGGCCGGCTGCATGCTCATGATTGAAGAGCAACTGGGCAAAGACTTATCGGGCAAGCGGGCCGTCGTTGTCGGGCGGTCCAATATTGTTGGCAAGCCAATGGCCAGCCTGCTGCTCGCTGCCAACGCAACGGTAACGATTGCGCACAGCAGGACGCGCGATCTTCCGGCCCTTACTCGAGAGGCAGATATTCTGGTCGCCGCAGTCGGGCGCGCGCACATGGTACAAGGCGACTGGATCAAACCCGGGGCGGTGGTTATTGACGTCGGTATCAACCGGGTCGAAGCCAGCGAAGCCGGCGACACGGTGTCGAGACTGACTGGTGACGTGGATTTTGCAGCGGCGATGCAACACGCGGCCGCCGTCACTCCGGTGCCAGGAGGTGTTGGGCCTATGACCATTGCCATGCTGATGGCCAATACGCTGCGCGCCGCGCAGCTGACCCGGCAGCGGATGAAATAGGTGCCCGGGCAAGGCGATGATTTTCGCACCATCTGGCTGAGCCCCGCCGATGATGCCATCGTACAGATCATTGATCAGCGGCGACTGCCGCACGAGTATCGGGAACTGGAATTAAGGCACTGGCAGGATGGCCTCTCGGCCATCAACGATATGGCCGTTCGCGGCGCGCCACTGATCGGTGCCACGGCCGCCTGGAGTCTTTACCTCGCAGCCCGGACCGGCGGCAGGAGCGAAACAGAGCGCGCAGCGACCGAACTGCTGAAGTCGCGCCCCACCGCAGTGAACCTTGCCTGGGCCGTGAAGCGCGTGCGCAGAGCAATGGAATCATTACCGGCGGACGCTGACCTCGCGGCCGCAATACGCGAAGAGGCCGAAGCAATCTGCAATGAAGACATCGATATCAGCCTTGGCATCGGCCACCACGGCCTGGAATTGATACGGGACATTGCCCGGCAAAAGAGCGGGCCCGTCAATATACTCACGCACTGCAACGCCGGTGCGCTCGCAACAATCAACTGGGGTACAGCGACGGCACCGATTTACCTGGCACAAAAAGAGGCGATCGATGTACACGTCTGGGTCGATGAGACACGGCCGAGAAACCAGGGTTCGCAGTTGACAGCCTGGGAGCTTGGCCAGCGCGGCGTATCACATACCCTGATCGTCGACAATGCAGGAGGCCACCTGATGCAGCATGGCCAGGTGGACCTTGTCATTACAGGAACTGACCGGACCACGCGCACGGGCGACGTCGCGAACAAGATCGGTACCTATCTGAAAGCACTCGCCGCGCACGACAATGACATCCCGTTTTACGTTGCGCTGCCATCCACGACAATCGACTGGGATATTCGGGATGGGCTGCAGGAAATACCGATTGAACAGCGCGACACCCGCGAGGTGTCGCACATCGTCGGTGAACTGGATGGCAGAATCGTACTGGTCAATACGACTGCAAATAATACCCCGATCAGCAACTACGCATTTGATGTCACGCCGGCACGCCTGGTCACCGGCCTGATTACAGAGCGCGGCGTGTGTGCCGCAAGCGAGGAAGGTTTACTCGCGCTTTTTCCAGAGCACGCGAGCTAGCCCCTGGCTCAGGCGTCCTGCACCGGCACGAGCGTGAAACGAAACGTTCTGCAAGCCTTGATACCGGCGTCCCTGACCCCTTTCGCGAGCGGCATATAGCTCGATGCCTTGACCGCAAGAATCGCGGGCTTTTCAAAGACGCGGTTTGAGCTTTTGCGCACTGCAACCCGGTAAGGCCTGCCTTTTCGGTCGATGTGATAGCAGACCTGTACCTCGCCCTCGAGGCGGTCACGACGCGCCCGCGCCGGATATACAGGGATGATGGTTTTCACAGGAGTCCTGTCTGCGTTCCCGTCCAGGACCTCATCGACCGACGGTTCCTCCGCGGCAAGCAAGGCTGGCCACAACAACGCAGCCAGCAACATGGCACGGGGCCTAGTCACCGGTATCTCGACGATCGTCGATCTCGATATTGGGCACAACCGGCTCCGTCGCATCCATGTACACGGCACGCGCTGCCTGTACCGATCTCGAATTGGGCGCAATTTCCTCGGCCAGTTCAAGATCGGCTTTTGCAGCGCTGTATTGTTCGAGCATGATATAGACGAGCAGGCGATTGTTAAGGGCGCGCCAGTTGCGCGCGTTTATCGTGAGCGCTTCATTGCAATAGTCGAGCGCCGTTTCCCACTGCTTGAGCCGGAGATAGCCTGCACAAAGATTGGAATAACCTGCCTGCCGCTCACGATCGTTGAATGCCCGGTCGAGCCCAAGCCGGGTCAGGCGTATCCCTTCCTGGTAGTCGCCGGCCAACAATGCGTGCGCCCCATCGGCGAGCTCCCGATTCGCGGGTCCGAGCACCGTTTTCGCGCCAGTGTCTGTGCTCTGGTCGCCCGCACCGAGCAACGGGATACCAATGCTGAGCAGCAGCACCGCCGCGAGAAATTGCTGCAGTCGTTTCATAGCCACTGGAATTCGACCGCAGCGCTGACCGCAAGTTCGTCGTGGCCCCACAAGCACGGGGACCGGCTCAGGTCGCGATATAGCGCTCCAGTTGCTGAATTTCCTCCTGCTGATCCGCGATAATGGCCTGCACCAGGTCACCTATCGAGATCATGGCCACCACCTTGCCACTTTCAACGACGGGCAAGTGCCGGCATTTCTTCACAGTCATAACCTCCATACAGGATATCGCCGTCGCTTCCGGCGATGTGGTCATGACATTGGTCGTCATGATATCGGCCACCTTCGTCTTGTCCGATGCGCGGCCTTTGATGATCACCTTGCGCGCATAGTCCCGCTCCGTAATGATACCGAGCAGTTGGTCGTTCTCCATGACAACCAGTGAACCGATCGCCTTTTCGGCCATCAGTTTGATGGCTTCAAGCACCGATGCTTCGGGCGCAATTGACATGACGTACCTGCCCTTGGAATCGAGCAGTTGCTGTACCAGTTTCATAGGCGTCTCCCCTTTATCTGGTAGCGCGGCTGGAGCGCCGGAACCAACCAGACCCTGAGCTTATTCTAGCAGGCTCCGCGACCAGCGCTTGCGGCGCCACGCCGACAGCGAGAAAAGGGTTAAAATCAGCTACTTGATTTCGGGCGGAGCTCCAGAGCCTCAGCCCTCGGAGCGGGCTGCGCCGCGCTCGCGCTTCTGAACGACGATAATATCGCGGTTCTCCTTGAACACGAATTCGTCTGCACGCCTGCGATCAGGCGCAGCGTCATGGATGCTGCCGTGGCTGCCCGCAGTGCCGCCAGCCTCGACGTCGCCAAATGCTGTCAGAGCGGCATCCCGATGATAGGTGGAATCCCTGCCCTGTTCCTGCATTCCCGCTGAACCGGCACCGGCCAGGCTCGCCAGGAACATGGCCATTACAATAAAGCCGCGCATTATTTTCTCTTTGCATTACAAACCTGGTATTTCTTAGACGCACGGCGGCCAGGTTTGGTTGCAACGGCGATTGCGGTGTGGTTTCAAGTGCCCGGCGTCGCGATAATTTTAGCCAGCGTTGCGCGGCTGATGTTCGCCCCGCAAACGAGTATCACAATATTCTGACCAGCAAACCGCTCTGCTACGTTCAGGAATCCGCCGATCGCCACGCCTGCCGCCCCTTCGATAAGCTGGTGTTCCACATCCATATAGCGGCATACGGCTCGTGCGATATCAAGTTCGTTGACGAGAACGAACTCGTCTACCAACTCGCGGCACAGGTCGAATGTAATAGCGCCCGCCTCAATTCCGCCTGCGGTTCCATCCGACAATGTGGCTTTGCCCGGTCGCTCTACAATTCGACCGGCTCGCAAGGATTCGTACATCACTGCGGAATTCGCAGGCTGGCAGCCGAAAAGCAGCGCATCGGGTCGCGCTTCCCTGATAACGCTGCCGACACCGCTGATCAGGCCGCCACCGCCGACCGCAATAAAAATCGCGTCCACGGCTGGCAACTGCCTGACGATCTCGATCCCGCAACTTCCCTGCCCGGCTACGACTTCCGCGTCGTTGTATGGCGAGACGTAGTACATGCCTTTTGCCGCGGCGAAATCACGCGCATGAATTTCCGTATCCAGCCCGTCTGTTCCAAAAAAACGGACTTCACAGCCGCAGGCACGAATCGCAGCCACTTTTACATCCGACGTGTTCTCCGGGACGAAAATAACCCCGCTTATCCCGAGCTTCTGCATTGCGAACGCCAGCGCGGCACCGTGATTGCCACTCGATGCTGCAACACAACCCGCTTGCCGCTCGGCCTCCTGCAGGGTAAGCAGCCTGTTAAACGCACCGCGCAACTTGAATGATCCGGTGTATTGCAGATTCTCCTGCTTGAAGTAGACATTCGCGCCGCTCGCGGCGCTGAATTGTGCGGAGAAAGCCAGAGGTGTCTCGCGCACATGCAGAGCAATGCGTTCGCTGGCCGCGCGTGCGGCACGTGCAGTTTGTTGCACCTGAGCCGTCATGGCCTTCGCGCCCGGACCGGGACCTGTCAATTTCATGTCAGCGATCGATCCGGTAGATTAAATCTATGCCGGATTCCTTCTGTGCGGAGGTGGCCTTGATACCGAAGCCTTTGGAAAGATCGTAGCGAGCGCTGATAATATTCTCCTGGTCAAATAATCCAACACCGTAACTGACAAACAGCTTTGGTGCGATGTAAGTGCCGAAGTCGATCGCTCCCACACCCTGGTCGAGATCGAAATCGCTTCCCGTTACGAGCAAGGTCAGCGCACGCTCCTCAGTGGTGCGCGGCTCCGTGTAGGCCTCGACCGTCGGATTTTTCACGGTGCCATCGATCAGAATACCCGCCCGCTTGATCAGCGAGTTACCAAAGATATCCCGTTCCGCCCGGATCCTTAAGTGCGGGTTGTTCGCCGGTACCTTTGGAAAGCGAATCAAGCCTTCCGTTATTTTCAAAACCTGGCCATACGCCTGCACATCGCCGGTCAACTCGTAGCGGCCGTTCGCGACCGGCACCAACGAGTCCTTCCACTCGAACGTTGTCGTACCTTTCACCTTCGCACGGGCTACATCCAGATCGACCACGACATCGTCGCCAAGCCCAACTTCGAGTTTTCCGGCCAGCTGCAGATTGCTGCTTTCATTCTCGTTGTTTGCTTCGGGCAATTCGCCCGCAACGATTACCACGTCGGGACTTGCCGACTGGCGCGTTGCAGGCAGGCTTTTCGGCGAAATCTTTGCGTGCGGAATGAGAACCTTGCCATTGATGCTCAATACACCATCGACAAAGCCAACTGTAACATCCGCATCCGCGGTAGCTTCGACATCGGGTACATTAATCACCGTGAGATTCGTTCCGTGCAGTTCCACCTGCAATCCGGATTGCCCCGCGTCGAGATAGTTGCCCCGTGTCTCGATTCTGCCGAGGCCTGCCCCTGCGCGAAAGCTGCCGTCGATCTCGAAACTCCGGTCTTCATCAAACCGGCTGTTGATTTGTAATTCCGTGATGGACAGACCCAGCGGCCGGTAGTTGATAGCCGCATCCTGCAAGCGCACATCGCCACTCGCGAGTGGCGATGCCACTGTTCCCGAAAGCACTACATCACCTCGCAGGCGTCCGGTCGACCTGTCGATTGCGGGCACGAAGACCTGCAATAAGCCTAAATTGTCGGCGGCAATACTGATTCGGCCCGCTATGTCGCTGGCGACGACGTCCGTAAGATCGGCCAGCGTAAACTCGCCGTCAATGCTACCCGTACCGGGCAGTGGCAGATGCAGTTCGCCATCCAGCAAAACACCGTCACGGATATCCAGCTGCACCGTGCCCGTATCTGTTGCGATCGCAAAATCATCCCGTTCTGCGCTGCGTATGGTACCCGGTGAGATCCGGATATCCGCGCCGCCCGTTACTTTCAGGTCAGCAGATCTGTGCCAGTCGACCGCTCCCGTAACACGTTGATCAAATACGTAGCCCGTCGCCATGACCTGATTGACATGATTGACCGGAAAATCCTCGACCTCGGCCAGCAGATCCAGACTCTGGTTTGCGACCCATGCTGCCTCGGCGCAAACACTTGAACCGAATACGCCTGCGAAACAAAAGCGGTCCACGCGCGCCTTGTCGGCGGCGACCTGTACCGCCACCGGCTGCGTAAGATGCATCATGCGATGCTCCGGCCCCGTAATTTCCAGCGATCGCACAGTGCCTTGCCATGTCGTCGGTTTCTGCGAATTTTGAAACGCGCCCGATAGAGTGAGATCCAGTACCTGGTCTGCGAAGCCGGCCTTGAGCACCGCGTTTTGCTCCTTACCCGTGGCATCAACATGGACCGTTACGTTCTCAAACACCGTATTTGCGACCTTGAGTTGCCGGCTTTCGGCCACCAGGCTGAGCACCGGCCAATCGTCTCGCATGTGTAAGGTCCCGCTTGCACGCAGGTCGCCAGCGGCATGATCCTGGTAGAGGTCCAGTTGCTCGATGTGTGCATCGAACCTGACGCCAGCCGGTGAATCGAGGCTGCCATTCAAGGTGATTGCTGTACTGCCGTGCCGAATTTCAAAATCCCGCGCATTCAGTTGTTCCGCTGCAAAGCTGATACTACCGTTCGCAGTTAGCGGCCGGTCCTTGAACTCGCCCTTGACAGCTTTCAGGTTGGCGATCAGTTGCAGCGGCTCCAGCTGGCCGTGCGCGTCTACGTGACCGGACAACTCGCCAGCCCAGCCCGATTGCGGCCAGACGGTGCCAGGCTGTATTCCTGAGAGATCGAGCTCCACTGCGAAGGATCGTGCATTGCGCCAGCTTGCCGACACGTTTCCCGCGACCGTGCCACCCAGGACCTGGCCCTCTTTTATAACGGCACTTGCCGCATCCCGATTACCCTGACCCACCACACGAAACAGTCCGTCGTCTACACCGGCAGCAGCCAGTGCGAGCTCACCGTTAACGGTCCATTCGTCCAGTTTACCGGTCGCTTTCACGCTACCAGTCTGGCTCGCTACCTGGGCGTCTGTTGCACCAACTGGCCACGCCAGGTCTTGCCATTCAAGATCCGCAGACAGGACCTGGCTGTCGAAATCAAGCCGGCCGCTTGCGACCAGCTCCGCAGTCGTGCCTGCAACCTGCAAAGTGGCATCGTGCAGGCGCAGCGCGTTGTTGTCGATGTCGATCGCAGCCGTACCGAGTACCGGATGCACTGCCGGCCAACTGTCGAGCCAGGCGTGCGGATCGAGGTGTTTGACATCAAGCTCCGCTGCCAGGTGAAATGCGGGTGCCCATCCCAAATCGCCGGTAGCGGATGCGGCCATTTGTCCACTTGAAGCCTGCAGGTGATCGAAATGGAGCGCTTGCAGTGAACCCGTGCCGCGGACAGAGCTTTTCAAGCTCTCGAGTCCCGATATTTTGACATTACCCTCGGCGCTGAAATCGTAGCTTTTCAATCCACCGGACAGGCTCGCGCTCGCATCGACCCATTCGAGCGCCGCCCATTTTTCCAGCGCGCTGGCTACTTTAACTTGCAATTCGAATCTTTGTGGCTGTGCAAGCGTCAGGTATCCATTTGCTTGTGCGTGCTCGCGACCAGCAACCAGTTCGAGTTTCGCAATTTCAATTTGCTCGTGCCAGCGCCCCTCAAGTTGCGCCTCGTCAATAGTGAACAGGGGGCCAGCCCCATTGCTCGAGAGCTGAATATCGGTAGCCTGCAGATCAATGACATCGAGTTGCAACGGCAACCGCAAACTCTCGAGCAAAATTTCAATATCCGTGCCGGGGGCCTCATTTTCCCCCGCGCGCAAGTCAATACGAATACCGTCGGCACGGATATTGGCCACTGTCACGGCAAACGGCCAGCTCGCGACGGTTACGTGGGCAGAAATATCAACGACCGCAACCCGGACACTGTCATTTTCAAAATGAAAGTCGAGCAGCCGGATGCCATCGGCCAGGCTGCCGGATACGGATTCGACGCGCATTTGCTCGCCCAGCGCCTGCTCCGCGCGAGCGACAAGGAATTCAAGACCGCTGGTGGTGCGGGTCAGCCACCACCAGCCGCCGCCCACGACGAGCGTCAGGCAAAGGCCGGCCAGCAGCAGTGTCCGACGCCAGGTCACAACAGCGGCGTCCCGATGGTCAGGTGAATACGCAATGACCGGTCCGGAAAGTCCTGTGCCTGTGCTATATCCACTCGTATGGGTCCGGCAATCGAATACCAGCGGACGCCTACCCCAAGCCCAAGTTTCAACTCGGGCGCGGACCAGTCATTGAACGCATTGCCGATATCTGCAAATGCGGCAACGGACCATCTCTCGGTCAGTCGATATTCGAACTCAACACTGCCGGTCACAATGTTGTTCGAGCCAACATTGTTGTTACTAAGCTCTTCAAAACTATAGCCGCGCACACTGGCCGAACCTCCGGCCTTGAAACGGTAGAAGTTGGGCAACTGCGTAATCGACAAAGCAAGTGGCTGGCCCTCGACATCAATGCTGAAAGCATCAACTTTGGCGTCGGTATAGCCGATCTCTGCTCGCGTCAGAAGTTTGAATCGTTTGCCCAGCAGGAAGGTTCGTCGGGTCGATATATAAGCCTGCAAGAAATCGACTTCAGAGCCCAAGTTCCTGTCGGCCGCGAATATCCACGCTCGATCATGCATCCCATGCGACTCGAATGCGCTGCCGGACACTGCCACAATGTTGAGGTCCACGCCGAACGAAAACGCGTTATCGGTGCCGCGCAGCAGACCACTCAACTCCTGCTGATCTCTAAAATCAATCGGCACCGAGCCCGTGCCAGCCAGATCATAATCCCTGACGCTGTTCAGGTACTGTCCGAACGGCTGAACGAACATCTGCTTTTCTCCGGCCCGGTAGTTGAATATTTTCAACCAGCCGAATTTGACATGCCGTTCGTCGACATTGCCGTTGGCAATCTTGATAAAATTCTCTTCGTTGCCGCCACTCGACAACTCAAGATCCTGGTTTTCATAACGAATCGTTGCATCGGCAACCCAGAATTCGTGCGGGCGCCGCGGCAGCGGCAGGCGGTAGTTGCCTCGAATGGCGAATTCCTGGTTTATCTCCTGCCAGCCAATACCGACTTCAATTCGATCGCCGCGCTGCGAAAAAGGTCTTTTGCTCCAGCTTGCCTGCAATCGAATTCCCGTATCCGTGCCGAAACCCAGCGCTCCCTGGTAGCTATTGCGCGTCCTGGTCTCAAGACGAACCTCAAGATTTACAACCGGCGGGGATGCGTCCGTATCGCGATTTTCGATAACTTCAACATCGGTAAAATAGCCACTGCGCCACAGATCGAGACGAAAATCGTCCATCAGGCGCGCAGAATACGGGTCTCCTTTCTGGAAACGTGGAATGTACTCGACAATCCCGGGTTGCAGAACGTGCTCGCCGAAGTCGATATCACCGATAATAAAGCGCGGGCCAGTATCCACAGTCAGAGTCAGCTCCGCCGTGTTTTCCACCAGGTCAATTGCAATTTCGTGTTCCGGAAAGCTCAATTCGAGATAGCCGGCAGCGCCCGCAAGATCGCTGACTCGTTGCTTTTCCATGTCCCACTCAACCTGGATAAGCCGGCCCCCTTTCTTGAGTGGAAAGTCGCTGCGCCAGGTTTTCAGCGCGCGACGATCGGCGCCCGGTCCCGTCAATGTCAGGTGTACCGCACTGATAATTATTGGCGGTCCCGGTTCGACGGCCAACTCGATCACCGGCTCGCGATCAGACTTCCTTCTATAGCGGCCTGTAACGTTCGGATGGTAATAGCCGTACGGCTGCAGAGCTATTCGGGTCAGCAGCAGCGAATGTTCGAGGATCGAATCGAGTTCCCGATCCGACAACAACTCGCTCCGGCCAAGTCGCACAACATCGTTGTGGCGCAAGATATTCTCGCGCAGAGTCTCATCGACACCCGTAACCACGAATTCGATTTCGGCACGCGAGGCCGTGCTTGCCAGCATGATGCCAAGCATCAAAATAAAGAGGCAGGCAACGCGCGGAAATTGATTATGACCAATTGTTCGCATTTCGGATCAGGTGTAATGAGTTTTTAGGACGTACCAGTCCCGGAAGTGTAACGGCTCGGAGAACTCGTTGTATGACCAGAATGTCGCGCCGGCATTCGATAATTTCCTGATTTTAGCTTTCAGCCGATGCATCTCCCGCCCTCGCATCACGTCAAGATGGCGGGCTTCAATAGTCGCGCGGCACGTATCATTGACAGCTTTCCCAATCCCATGCAAGGATGTTGCTTCGTTCGAAAAAGGCACACCTGCCGAAAGGCAGGGTCGCAAAACTTCCGGTCTAAGGGCACAGCCTAGGATAGCGGAGTTACCGGAGACGTTAATGACCGCAGCACGATTGAAAACCACCGGGCGCTACCGCGTTCCGGCGCCTGCCCAGGCTACTGAAATTGCAATTAACAATCTGAAGGCCGTGTCCCGCGTGCTGGATCGCGACCAGGGCTGCGCTGTTCCGGTTCGGCCTCAAGGCGCGGCGACCTCATCCACCGACTGCAACCGCAGTGCGTCCGGCACCGTCGCATTAATGTCGGGCCTCGACCGGATCACGGATATCAACAGTCAAAGCCTGACCGTCACCGCGCAAGCCGGGGTCCGGTTGTATGCGCTTTCCGAAGCGCTCGCCGAACATGGCCTTGAGCTGATCGGCAATCACGAAATGACCGGCCGAACCCTGGGCGGTGCGATTGCAGCGCCTTGTCTCGGCCCTTCCATCGGCAACCGCCACGGATCCCTCGCGAGCAGCGTCCGGAGTGTGCAAATGATCACCGGTGGCGGCAAGAGTCTTACCATCGGCGCGCAACAGAAAAACCTCCTCGGCGCCGTACGCTCCAGCTATGGCATGCTCGGAATAATCACCGAGGCCACTCTGAATGTGCAGCCGCAAACCACATTTAATGCGACGCATCGCAAACTGACGATTGAGAAGTTCTGTGCCATTGCCGACACACTGTCAATGAGTGATGTCGGCTTTCGCTTTGCGCTGCTGCCGCATCGTGATCGTGTGTATCTCGATTTGCGGCGTTACCTGAGTGACCCCGGGCAAAGCGGACAAACCTACCGGATGCCATGGAAAATCAAGGACTGGGGTGAAAGCACGGTGTTGCCGCATGTTTGCCTGTCACTGAACAGGTTGCTACCCATTCAGTCCGTGCGCTACCGGGTTATCGACAGCGTCAGCCAGGCAACCCAGGGCATCGTCAACAGTCGCTTCGTGCGAACCGGTAACAATGGCACCATGCAAGGCCGTACGGCGAGCAGCATCAAGCGCGTGCTGTACTCAACCTGGTGCTTTCCGGCGACCGACTTTTCATTTGTCATCGCCGCCTATCGGGATTTTTGCAAAGCAAATTACGAGCGTACTGGCTACCGTTGCGATATTCCGGCGACTGGCTATCGTATTTGCCGTGATGCAAGCAGCGTGTTGTCGCCGTCTTTTGACGAACCCATGATCGCGTTGCAAACAATGTCCACGCAACTCGACGGCTGGGAGAACCATGTAATCGATCTTGCGGATTTCGCCGAACACTGGGCAGGCGTGCCTATATTCAGCCAGACTCGTTCATTGCGAGCCGAATACGCAAGGCAGGTGTACGCAAATCGACTCAGTCATTTTTGTAAACTGAGACGGCAGATGGACCCGGAAAACCGACTACTGACACCGTTCATGGCGCAGTATTTTCAGTAATCTCCGGAATGTGTCCCACTTTCTAGAATACGGCCCGCACACTGATATACGGCCCGTGGTAGTCAATCTGCAGCTCTCCGACAAAGCTGTCGTCGCTGCTTTGTAATTTCTGGCGATAATATCGATAGCCTAGGCCACACGCGAATACCTCGCTGAAGCGGTACTCACCGGCAAGTGCGAGATCGACCAACTGGCCGTTGTAGCGGTCGAAATCCAGCGCGAATATTTCAAGGCTCACAATCGCTGCAATGCGGCTTGTCGGATTCAGGCGTGCCCTGGCGCCGATCAACGGCAGAACCGCCGTGGTAGAGGCCGCAATGCGCTCGTCTGAGCCTTGCACGACATATTTGAAATCTGTCACATGCAGACCACCAAAGACAATCAGCTCCTTTTGCGGATCATTGAAAAATGCAAAGCCATAGTCGAACTGGGCAACCCGGGTGCGGAAATCCGTCTGCAGCGTATCCCCACTGTCGAAAATAGTGCCGCGGATAGTTTGTGGCTCGATCAGGTCGGTACTGCCGTCCCGATACAGCTCGAAATAGCGCAAGCCCATACTGTGATAACGACCGAGCCGCCACCGCAACGCGACCGGATACACGACGTCACGCTCGTCCAGGTTGTGGAAATCCTCGAGTCCAATCGATGGCAGGGAGTTGTCATCGAGATTCAAGACCGTGTCGGCACGCATGAAAAAGGCCTCGACGCTGGCATCGAGCGAACGCATGGTATATCCGCCTGCTGTGTCATCAAGCCGAATAAACGTGGCGGAGTCATACGCGACGCCGAGACCAATGCTCCAGGCACGATCCGTGTCGACCACCGGGCTATCGACAATTTCATCGGGCAGGAAATCAACCCCAACGGTGCCGCGCAGGTACCAGCTCGGTGAAAGACGCCACGATAAATGCACGCCTGCCGAGTACACGGTCGCAGCGCCCGGTGTGTATTCGGACCGTGTCGGCGTCGCTTCCCCAGGACGCACGCCGTAGTAGTAATCGACGTAGGACTGGCTGTAACGGATGACATCGAGCTGCGGCACCAGCTGGAATCTGGCGCTTGTCAGTGGGTACGCAAGTTTCAGGTCGTATTGCTGGCCGACCTGACGACCAAGAAGATCCGTTGCGGCGAACAGGTCAGCGTGCACCGGGCCGAGTTTTTTACCGAGCAAAACGCCAGCTGCAACTGTCCAGCCGCGCGCCTGCATGCCGCGCAATGCCTCGCTGCTTTGTGCACCGTAGCCATCGGTATACACCGTTGCGAAGCCGCCGAATGACCAGCCGTTCGCCGCGATCTTGCGCAATCCAAGGTTCGCGTCGCGCACGAACAGTGAATTTTCAGAGGTCGTCGAGCTTTCGAAGGACGAAAACATCGGGTACATGAACGATGAATTATCAATGCCCGTATACAGTGACTTCGACGCATAGAGGTTCAGCGCCAGCGCATAGTCATTGAGGTCGATGGAGTCGAGGTATGCGCCAATGCGCTTCGTAAAATCCTCGGCGACGGCCACCGGAGCGGCGCACAGCCCTGGCAGTATCACGGCAAGGCAGCAGACGAGGCGTCCCGGACGCGGCCGCTCAGCGCACACTTATAGTTATCTCTTTGATTTTTATAGTTTTTTTAATCCTGTGTCGAGTAGCAAAATGAATGTGACATGCATATATCGAACTGATAGTATGCATCGCCCCGATATATCGCTATTGCCCACAGGATCCTCCCCGGAATGGACGTTAAAACAGTTTGCCTCGGCATGCTGACCGAAGGCGATGCCACCGGCTACGACCTCAAGAAATATTTTGAGTCTACCTTCAGCCACTTTTTTGCAGCCGGCTACGGGTCGATTTATCCCGCGCTAGCCGCACTCTTTGGCGAAGGCCTTGTTGAGTGCACGGAGATTTCCCAGCGCGGCAAGCCGAATCGCAAAGTTTATCGCATAACCGATGCTGGCACCGAGCATCTCAGGGAAGCGCTCTCGGATCCAAAACCGAGCCACAAGTTGCGCTCGGAGTTTCTTGCAACTCTGTGTTTTGCTCACATGATGAGCGACGAACAGGTTGACGCAGTGCTCGACAACCGTCTCGAGGAAATTGCACGTTACGAGGCGATGTTCGATGAGTACGAAAAGGCCGGCCTGTGCCAGTGGCCGCCCGGCAAGCGTTTCGTGTGCGGCTTCGGCCAGGCAATCGTGAACGCTGCCAAAACCTACATCCAGGAAAACCGTGATCTCGTAGTGCCGGTTGATCATGATCAGAAAACGGCACACGGATAGGATTGTTCGCACTTGATACGCAATAAAAACAACAGGATTTACATCAATGCCGCCGGCTAAACTTCAAGAATACAAATCGTGGCTATTCGCAGCTTCGGTCGTTGCATTAGTTGGTATCTGGATACTCAGCGGCCAGGTATTCCCGTCACGTTCCGACGAGGTCTCCAGCAGGATCAGCGACGATGCACCGCAGGATGGATCGAGCGCGCGCAATACTGTCCGCGTACGAACGCAGACGGCCGAAAAGATACAACGTACGATCGTTGTGAACGGTAAAACGGCACCGGCACGAGTCGTGGAACTCGCGGCCGAGACGGATGGCCGCATAGAGTTTATCGGTGCGGAACGCGGTAGCAACGTCAGGCAGGGTGAAGTAATCGTGCAACTGGACGAACGCGATCGACGTGCGCGGCTTGCTGAAGCAAGTGCCACGGTAAGACAGCGCGAGGTCGAGCACGAAGCGCGCAACAAGCTCAAGTCGTCCAGCTATGTCTCTGAGGCACAGTTGACGGAAGCGTTTGCAGCACTCGAAGCGGCACGCGCCGAATTGACTCGCGCACGCCTCGATCTTGCTCGAACCGTTATTCGGGCACCGTTTGACGGCGCGCTGCAAGCGCGCCAGGTCGAGATTGGCGACTTCGTGAAGGCTGGCGACAAGGTGGCAACCTACGTAGACAATCGAAAAATCGTGGTGTCTGGCAACCTTTCGGAGTTCGATGCCGGCTTTATTTCTGTCGGCGAACAGGCAGAAGCTGAGCTTGCGACCGGCGAGACGGTCTTCGGCCACGTGCGCTACATTGCGCCTGTAGCCGATGAGGCAACCCGAACCTTCGCGATCGAACTCGAGGTTGACAACAGTGCCGGCAAGCTGCGCGCAGGCGGTACTGCGGAATTGCGATTGCCTGCAGAAACCGTACTCGCGCATCGCCTGTCACCGTCCCTGCTGACACTCGACGATGCCGGAACGGTGGGCATCAAGATCATTGACGACGAGGGTGCGGTGCAATTCGTTCCAGCCGATATCGCCCTGTCGACGAGCGACGGTGTCTGGGTCGCGGGTTTGCCAGTGACGGCAACTATCATCACGGTCGGACAGGGCTTCGTCAGCAGTGGGTCGGTCGTGAACGCAGTACCCGAAGGTGACATCAATACGGCGTTCGCCATCAAGTCCCACTGACCTCTATGCACATTATCGAATCTGCCATCGCGCGTTCGCGCACGGTCATCGTGACGCTGGTCGTTGTTCTTGTCGCCGGTCTGTACGCGTATCTAACGATTCCGAAAGAAGCTGAGCCGGATATTGAGATACCCAATATTTATGTGAGCATCAGTTACGAGGGTATTTCCCCCGAGGACTCCGAGCGACTGCTGGTCCGACCTGTTGAGCAGGAACTGCGCGCAATCGAAGGCGTCAAGGAAATGACTTCCACTGCATACGAGGGCGGTGCAAACGTGCTGCTTGAATTCGATGCGGGCGTTGATACCAACATCGCGTTGCAGGACGTGCGCGAGAAAGTCGCCAAGGCGAAGGCCGAGATCCCGCGCGAAGCCGACGAACCAACGGTCAATGAAGTCAAGATGTCGCGTTTTGATCCGATGCTGGTGCTGAACCTGGGCGGCAATGTGTCTGAACGCGCGCTCACCAGCATTGCAAAAGGGCTCAAGGAGGACATTGAAGGCCTGCCCGGAGTGCTTGAGGTCAACCTGGTGGGCGTCCGGGAGGAGCTCATGGAAGTGATCGTAGACCCGCTCGCGATGGAAAGTTATGGACTCGACCAGGCGCAGATCATCAATTTCATCAATATGAACAATCGCCTCGTCGCCGCCGGGTCGCTTGAGTCCAGCCAGGGGCGTTTCCCGGTCAAGGTACCCGGCGTGGTTGAGAGTCCGCTCGACGTTCTGAATATGCCAATCAAGGCAGTCGGCGAACGCATTGTTCACTTCAAGGATATTGCCGAAGTTCGACGAACGTTCAAGGATGCAACAAGTTATGCACGCCTGAACGGGAAGCCCGCAGTCGCGATGGAAATCGTGCAACGCTCCGGCGCGAATCTCATCGATACGATTGATGAGATCAAGAACCTTGTCCGGCAAGAGCAACAATACTGGCCTGCGGAAATCGAGGTTGTCGCATCGCGCGACAAGTCGAAAGACGTCAAGGACATGTTGACGGAATTGCAGAACAGCGTACTGATTGCTGTGCTGCTCGTCTTCATCGTAATCATAGGTATCCTTGGTATCCGTACGGCATTGCTGGTCGGTGTCGCTATTCCCGGCAGCTTCCTGATGGGGATACTGGTCATCGGTGCATTCGGCATCACCATTAACATGATGGTTCTGTTTGCGTTAATCATGGCCGTGGGCATGTTGGTGGATGGCGCTATCGTAGTGACAGAGCTTGCCGACCGCCGGATGGCAGAAGGTGAGTCGCCGCAACACGCATATACCAGGGCCGCCATTCGCATGGCCTGGCCCATCATCGCATCAACCTGTACCACGCTGGCGGCGTTCATACCGCTGGCGTTCTGGCCCGGCATATCGGGCGAATTCATGAAGTACCTGCCGATTACGCTGATTGCCGTATTGTCCGCCTCGCTCGTTATGGCCCTGCTGTTTGTGCCTACGCTGGGTTCAATATTCGGTCGCACGGGCGCAAGCAATGCCGAGGCACGCCGCAACCTGAGCGCCGCTGAGATTGGTGATCTCGATTCGGTAACCGGGCTTACCGGGAGCTACATTCAGTTTCTGAAAAAATCCTTGCACCGGCCGTGGCTCAACGTCGCCGGCGTTTCCGCCCTGCTGATTATTATCTACGTACTATTTGTTAACTTCGGTCGCGGCGTTGAATACTTTCCCGAGGTCGAGGTGAACTTCGGCACCGTCGATATTCGTGCACGTGGCGACCTGTCGACGGACGAGAAGGATCAGCTGGTCCGCCAGGTTGAACAGCGGGTACTCGGTATGCCCGAACTCGAATCTGTCTATGCGAAGACAGGCAGCAGCGGCCAGAATGCTGAAGACCAGATCGGATCGCTCGCGCTGAATTACGTGCCCTGGGACCAGCGTCGGTCTGCCAACGAAATCCTTGCAGACATCCGTAGCAGGACCGCAGACCTCGCCGGAGTTTTGATCGAAACGCGAAAACCGGATTCCGGCCCGCCTCAGGGTAAACCGGTCAATATTGAATTTGCGTCGCGCAACTACGCCAAGCTTGCACCGACGGTCGCGCGGGTTGCCGCCGCGCTCGACATGCATCCCGCCATTATTAATGTGGAAGATAACCTGCCGCTACCCGGCATCGAGTGGCAACTCAAGGTCGATCGTGCCGAAGCTGCCCGTTTCGGCGCCGATGTCGCGCTCGTGGGGTCCATGGTGCAGCTCGTGACCAACGGCCTGAAGCTCGGCGAATACCGGCCCGACGACAGTGACGAAGAAATCGATATTCGTGTGCGTTACCCGCTGGAGTCACGTTCGCTCGAGCAAATCGACGAGTTACGAATTCAGACCAGCAGTGGCCTGGTGCCAATCAGCACCTTCGTTACGCGCGAGCCAGCACAGAAAGTCAGCACGATTCATCGCACCGACCGGCATCGGACCGTTGTGCTGCAGGCAGATGTGTTACCGGATTATCTGCCAACCGACGTCGTTGCTGAGTTAGGAGCCCTGCTACCAACTCTCGGCCTCGAGCCGAGCGTCAGCTATTCGTTTCGCGGCAGCACCGAGGACCAGCAGGAGGACCAGGCTTTCTTGAGCCGCGCCATGATGATCGCGTTGGCCATGATGGCCATCATCCTGGTCACCCAGTTCAACAGTATTTACCAGGCCGGGTTGGTTCTTACGGCTGTGCTTTTCTCAACCGGCGGCGTGCTGCTGGGCCACCTCATAACTGGCAAGCCTTTTGGCATCATTATGTCCAGTATCGGTGTTATCACCCTGGCCGGCATCGTCGTGAACAACAACATTGTTTTTATCGACTCATACAACGTCCTGCGCGAGCGCGGCGCTGTGGCCTACGAGGCCGTCCTGCGCACCTGCGCCATTCGCTTGAGACCCGTATTGTTAACGACTGTAACCACGATCGTTGGCCTGTTGCCAATGGTGTTCGGGATCAATATTGATCTGATCGATCGACACGTGACCATTGGCGCACCGAGCTCGCAGTGGTGGACCCAACTCGCGTCGGCGGTGGCCGGTGGGCTCGCGTTTGCGACGATTCTGACGCTGTTCCTGACGCCTAGCCTGCTGCTGATACAGGCAAACCTCTCCGAGCGCATGGCCGCGCGGCGGAGAAATTCGCGCCTCGACGCGCTTGGCCCCCCGGGTACGCGTCCTGCCTGAATGCCGGCCGCATGCATCCAATCGCCCACTGGCCGCATCTAATAGCAAGATAACGCGCAGATGCCCGCGCTGACGCCGGACTCCCCGGGCGGTTTCAGGTCGCGCTGAACCTGACCATCCTGCCCGAGCCCGACCTGCAACGGCAATGCAACGCACGAATTGCGCGTATTGCGTTATAGAGATCTAGTGTTATACTTAACTATAACACCATACTACTGGCCACCCTGACTATGAAACAAACGATCACTGCCCTGTCCTTGCTTTTCCTCACGCTGTTCCTCTCGGGCTGCGGTGCTGGCGAAGCCAAACCGCTTGCCGCAGAAGGACCTCGTGACAGCACGCCGGTGCCCGTAGAGGTCAGCTTTCCGGCACGCGCGGACATTGTTGCGAACTACGAGGCAACGGCAAATCTTGCCTCTGACGGAGACGCACCGGCTGTGTCCAAGGTGGCGGGCGAAGTCGTTGAGCTGCTGGTGGTTGAAGGCCAGCGCGTCAAACAAGGGCAAGTTCTTGCGCGGCTCGACGGTGAACGCCTGCGCCTCGCCATGCTGGTTGCCAAAGCAAATCTCGAGAAGGCCCGCGGCGAGTATCGGCGTTATATCGATTTGCATGAGCGAGGCCTGGTCAGCAAGTCGATGTTCGAGGGCCTGAAGTACGATCTGGATGAATTGAATGCCGCTTATGAACTTGAAAAGCTCAATTATGAGTACTCGAATATTCGTGCGCCGATTGCGGGTTATGTTGCCAGCCGGAACATCATGCTGGGCCAGAACCTGGACGTAAACCAGGAAGCATTCCGTATTACTGAAACCCGCGACCTCGTCGCCTATCTGCAGATACCGCAAACAGAGCTCGCAAAATTTGCGACCGGGCAGCGTGCAAGCCTGACTGTCGATTCGATTCCAGGCTCACACTTTGTTGCACACATTATTCGCATCAGCCCGACGATAGACACGCGCAATGGAACCTTCCGTGCGACGGCATCAATCGATAACAGCGACGGCGCATTGGCGCCCGGTATGTTTGCACGATTTGATGTGGCCTACGAGAAACACGCTGACGCACTGACGATCCCCGTCGAGGCACTGATAGAAGAAGACGAACTTAGTTCAGTCTATATCGTCAAGGATGGCCAGGTGGAGCGGCGTACGATCGAAACCGGCATTCACTCCAATGGGCGAGTCGAGGTACTGGCGGGCATGCTCGAGGATGAGCAGGTTGTCATTATCGGCCAGGCTGCTCTGAAAGACGGCAGCAAGGTATTGGCCAGGCTGGAAAACCCGTCGCGTTCCGCGGGCTGACCCAAATACAGCGAACGTCCATCAAGGAATCGCGGACGGCAAGCGGTTTGGTGGCAACTGGGAGCAATCGATGAACTTGGAAAAACTGGGGCCTTTGGTGTTGGCCCTGCTGGTGGTGCTGACGGCCTGCGAGAAGGGGGGATCCTCGCAGGACGGCGATGACAGCGACGATGACAATGAAGCACCCCCGGTTCCGGTTGAAATCAGCAAACCCGCGCGCGGCGATGTCTATGCGATTTACAAAGGAACCGCACCCATCGAAGCGTATGCGGATGCCGAGGTGGTTACCAAGGTTGGCGGTGAAGTCAGGGAAATTCTGGTCGAAGAAGGCGATGAGGTCCAGCAGGGCCAGGTGCTGGCCCGGCTGGATGGTGATCGTCTGCGGCTCGAATTGAACGAATCCGATGCGCGGCTGAACAAGCTGCAAAACGACTACCAGCGCAACGTTGAGTTGAGCGAAAAAGGCCTGATCAGTGCCGGGGACTTCGAAAAAATCAAGTACGAAATGCAAGCTTTGCAGGCCAAACACAATCTTGCCAGCCTCGAACTTGACTACACACAAATACGAGCCCCTATTGCAGGCGTTGTATCTGCACGCTACACGAAGCTCGGTACCAGCCTCGCTGCAGGGGAGCCCGTGTTCCGTATCACCAGCCTGGACCCTCTCGTAACCTACCTGTTTATCCCGGAGCGTGAATTCAGCAATGTCAAAGTGGGACAGAAAGTCAGTCTTGATATCGATGCGCTGGACGCTGCGCCGGTGGTGGCAAAGGTCACACGTGTCAGTCCGGTCGTGGATCCGGGTACTGGCACTTTCAAAGTTACCGTCGAACTCCACGACCCTGAGCGCAATATCAAACCGGGTATGTTTGCACGTGCCGGCATTGTCTACGACAGGCACGAAAACGCATTGAAAGTACCGCGAAGTGCAATCGTCGAATACGCGGGCGACTCCGCGATATTTGTTGTTGACGATGGCGTGGCACAACGCAAGGTCGTCACTGTCGGCCTATCCGGTGATGGCATGGTGGAAATACTGTCAGGCCTTCTGGACGATGAGGATATTGTCACAGTGGGACAGGTCGGGCTGAAGCCGGGAGCCCCGGTCACGGTCATCGGTGCGAATCAGATTCGCAATACAAACGAGGCGGCCGAAGCGGTCGCGGACCAAGGACCTGCAGGTAACGAGGACAACGGCCATGCGGCGACTGATTGAAATCGCGACAGGGCGCCCCGTCACGATCGTAATGTTCACGGTCGCGATCGGCCTGTTCGGCATGGTGTCGCTGTCCCGGCTCAATCTGAATCTGTTGCCGGACCTCTCGTATCCCACACTAACCATTCGCACGGAACTCGCGGGTGCCGCACCTGTGGAAGTGGAAAACCTCTTGACCAAGCCAATTGAGGAAGCGGTCGGGGTCATTCGCAATGTGCGGCTGGTTCGCTCTGTATCGCGCTCCACGCAATCGGATGTCACGCTGGAATTTTTATGGGGCACGGACATGGACGTCGCGGGCGTGGAGGTTCGCGAGAAACTCGACATCCTGTTTTTGCCGCTCGAAGCATCCCGGCCGTTGTTGTTGCGCTTCGATCCTTCCTCGGAACCCATCATGCGCCTCGGGCTGCGCTTTGACAGCGCGCTTGCTGGCAACAAACAAGCGGCGGAAGCAGAGCTCAAATCACTGCGGCGGCTTGCCGAAGACCGCATCAAGACCGACCTCGAAGCGGAGGAAGGCACAGCCGCAGTCAAGGTCAGCGGCGGCCTGGAAGACGAAATCCAGATCCAGGTTGATCAGGAAAAATTGTCGCAGCTCGGCATCAGCATTGAACAGATCGCCGCGCGAATTCGTGCGGAAAACGTCAATCTCTCGGGCGGCCGTCTCGAGGAGGGCAGCCAGCGCTTCCTCGTCCGGACGCTGAACGAGTTCCAGTCAGTTGACGAATTTCGCGATGCGATCATTGCCTATGTTGAAAATCGCCCCGTGTACCTGCGCGACGTGGCAACAGTGGAACAAGGCTACAAGGAACGTGAAGCAATCACCCGTGTCGATGGCCGGGAAGCTGTCGAACTTGCGGTCTACAAGGAAGGGGATGCCAACACCGTACAGGTGGCGCACCGCCTCGAACAACGCCTCGCGCGGATCCGTGAAACCCTGCCAGAGCGCATTGAACTGGAAAAAATTTACGACCAGTCCCGCTTCATTTCAGCCGCCGTGGATGATGTCCGGAATGCGGCGATACTTGGCGGCATTATCGCGATTATCGTCCTGTACGGTTTCCTGCAGAATGCGCGAGCCACAACGATAGTCAGCATTGCGATTCCCGTTTCCGTAATTGGTACGTTTCTACTGATGTACCTGAACGACGTGTCGTTGAACATCATGTCACTCGGTGGCATAGCGCTTGCGGTTGGCATGCTCGTCGACAATTCCATTGTCGTGCTGGAAAATATCGTGCGAAAACGGGAACAGGGCGAGGACCTGGTGTCGTCTGCTAGAAATGGTACTGCAGAGGTTGCATCCGCCGTGTTTGCCTCAACGCTGACCACGATCGCCGTATTTTTTCCGATGGTCTTCATCTCCGGAATCGCGGGACAATTGTTTCGTGACCAGGCGCTGACCGTTACCTTTGCTCTGATTTTTTCCCTCGTCGTGGCGCTGACCCTGATCCCGATGCTCGCTGCGCTCGGAACGGAAAATCGATACGCAAACGATGACGGCACCTCGGCGCCCGGCCGGGTGACGCGCGGCGTTGCATGGCTGGTGCGCTTGTTCGGGTTGCTGTTTGCCGCGATACGTTGGTTGTTCTGGGCACTGCTCTGGTTGCCAGGCAAGCTGTTCCTGCATCTCTACAGCTTCATGGCCGCTGTTTACCCGCGGTTGCTACGCGCAGCGCTACGCCGCCGGGCGGTCGTCCTGATGTCGGCGACGGTCATATTCGTAGCCACGATGGCGCTGATCCCGCGGCTCGGAACCGAGTTGATCCCGCAATTGTCGCAAGGTGAATTCAACGTTGACCTCCGGCTTGCGCCCGGTACGCCACTAACGGCGACCGACCGCGCGCTCCAGGTCGCCCAATCCGCAACCGCAAATCTCGACATAGTCAGGCGGACATTCTCGGTCGCTGGTACGGGCAACCGACTCGACGCGAACCCGGTGGATGCCGGCGACAACAGCGGTACGCTGAACATCAGTTTACAGGAAGGCGCTGGTCGGGCTGAGGAAGAAGCGACGATGAATGCACTGCGTGACACGCTGAGCCGCGTGCCCGGCCTGCAGTACGAATTCTCACGTCCGTCGCTCATCGCATTCTCGAGTCCACTGCAGATTGAAATCTCGGGCTACGATATGGACGACCTGGCTAACGTCAGCCGTACGCTCATGCAATCCATGTCTGCATCAGATCGATTCACCGACCTGAAAACGACCGTCGAACGTGGCAACCCCGAGATACAGATTGTGTTCGACCAGGAACGCGCCGCGAAGCTCGGGCTGGCTGTACGCGACATCGCTGACCGCGTGGTTGCGAACGTGCGCGGCGAGGTTGCGACACGTTACACCTGGCACGACAAGAAGATTGATGTCCTGGTTCGCAGCGTTGACACACGTGAATCAAGCATTGACGAAATTCGTCGCCTGATCATCAATCCAAACGCAGCGCGGCCCGTTACTCTGGATGCAGTTGCAACGATCAGCGTATCCAGCGGCCCCGCCGAAATACGGCGTGTTGCGCAACAACGGGTCGTCAATATTACCGCGACGCCGCGCTTTGGTGACCTCGGCAGCGCCGCGGAAGAAGCCAGCTTGCTGGTCCAGCAAACGCCGATGCCGCCCGGTATTACCGCGAGCGTGTCCGGTCAGAGCGAGGAAATGCAGGAATCCTTCCGTTCGATGCAGTTTGCGCTGGCGTTGGCGATCTTCCTGGTGTACCTCGTCATGGCGTCGCAATTTGAGTCGCTGATCCATCCGTTTGTCATTCTTTTTACGATTCCGCTGGCGCTGGTTGGCGCGGTACTCGCCTTGTACGTCACCGGCACGACCATCAATATTGTTGCTCTGATCGGCGTGATCATGCTCGCGGGTATCGTGGTCAACAACGCCATTGTCCTCGTCGACCTGATCAATCAGCTGAGGGCGCAGGGTAGCGCGCGGGAGGAAGCCATTTTAGAAGCTGGCGCTGCACGCCTGCGACCGATCCTTATGACATCGTTGACGACGGCACTGGGCTTGCTGCCCATGGCGCTTGGACTCGGCGAAGGTTCCGAGGTGCGTGCTCCGATGGCGATCACCGTCATCGGCGGACTGTTGGTATCAACACTGCTAACGCTTATTGTCATACCGGTCGTGTATTCGCTGCTGGACCGCAAGCACTGGCGGGAAGTGGCCAGTGAACCGGTGGCTTCGGGCAGCGCCGCATGAATCACACAAGATTGGCGCTGGCTCGACCGGTAACGACGGTGGTCGTGTTCGTCGCGCTGGCGCTGGTCGGGTTAATAGCCGCCCGCCTGTTGCCACTCGAAAAATTTCCGGACATTGAATTTCCCGGGATTTTTGTCCAGATTCCCTATGACGGTTCAACACCTGAAGAAGTCGAGCGACTGATAACGCGCCCTGTCGAGGAGGCACTGGCGACCCTGTCGGGGATCGAGCGTATGACGTCCAGCTCGACCGAAAGCGAGGCGCAGATTTTCCTGGAATTCGACTGGGAACAGAAAATGGCGGCGAAAGGTATTGAAGCGCGGTCCAAGGTGGACGGTATTCGACACCAGCTGCCGGACGACGTCCGCCGCGTACTTGTATTCACAGGGTCTCTTGGCGACCAGCCGGTACTCCAGCTAAGGCTCTCGAGTGATCGTGATCTCGCCAACAGCTACGACATGCTCGACAGAATACTGAAACGCCGTATCGAACGCCTGGAAGGGGTTAGCCAGGTTGACCTTAGCGGCGTCGATCCTCGTGAAATACGTATTCTGTTGCGCGCTGACGATCTGGCCGCGTACGGCGTTGAGATCGGCACTTTGCGCGATCTTTTGCTCCGCAGCAATTTCTCGGTCAGCGCAGGCCGGCTGACTGACAACGACCAACGATTCAGCATTCGCCCCCGAGGCGAGTTCCGCTCCGTGGAGGATATAAAAGAGCTGGTCATCAACGCACAAGGCTTGCGACTCAGCGATGTGGCCGATGTACGCTTACGCACGCCGGAGCGTGACTATGGCCGTCACCTGGACCGTACCTATGCCATCGGTCTTTCGGTCAACAAAATGACCGGCGCAAACCTCGTTGATGTCACAGACCGTGTTATTGCTGAAGTTGAAAAAATTGCCAAGCTTCCGGAAATGCAGGGCATCAATATTTTTCCGATGGACAATCAGGGGGAAGCGGTTCGAGATTCACTCTCCGATTTGTTGAATGCGGGACTTGTTGGCGGCCTGCTTGCGATTGTTGTCCTGTACCTGTTCCTGCGCCAGGTAAGCACAACACTGATCGTCATTGCGTCTATTCCTTTTTCCTTGCTGATAACGCTCGGAGCTCTGTATTTTGCCGGCCTGTCGTTGAATATTTTGACCATGATGGGCCTGATGCTTGCTGTCGGGATGCTCGTCGACAACGCGGTTGTTGTCACCGAAAGCGTATTCAGGCATCGCGCGGAAAAACCGGATCAGCCGTTCGCCGCAACCTTGAAAGGCGTCGATGACGTAGGGCTCGCGGTCATTGCCGGGACTGCAACGACCGTTATCGTGTTTGCGCCGATTATCTTTGGTGTGAAAACAGACACCATGGTGTTTCTGACGCATGTGGCAATTACGATCATCGTTGCGTTGCTGGCATCGCTCCTGATTGCGCAAACCCTGGTGCCAATGCTCGCCGCGCGGGTCGCGATTCCGCCCCAAGCGAAATCCGGCGCACTGATGGAACGACTTACCAGGCGCTACACACGGAGCCTGGCCTGGGAATTATCGCATCCATGGTGGACTGCACTCGGCATCTTCCTGATTTGTGCCATCGGCATCCTGCCAATCGCCGCCAAGCTCGTAAAATTCGACATGTTCCCTCAGGATGTCGGGCGCCGCCTGTATATGCCGTACTACGTCGAGGGCAAGCATTCGCTCGAAACCGTCGAGGCTGCGGTCAATACGATTGAAGACTATTTGTATGCACATCAGGAGGAATTCAATATTCGCTCAGTCTACAGCTACTACGCTCTTGACGAGGCGCAGTCCGTAATCCTGTTGACCGAGGGCGACGACGCAAGCCTCTCAACCCGGGAGGTCACGGAAAAGATTCTTGCCGACCTGCCCAAGATCGCAATCGGCAAGCCAAGCTTCGAATTTGACCAGCAAGGCGGAGTCGAAGGCTTTTCGGTTCAGATCAGCGGCGACTCGACTGTACTCCTGAATGAACTGGGCCTCGACGTTGTCCGTGTCCTGTCCTCTGTGCCCGGACTGAAGGACGTTCGCAGCGATGCTGAAAACGGGGAACGCGAAGTACGCGTGCTCATCGATCGTGAGCGTGCTGCAGGCGTGGGACTTTCGGCGGCTGATATTGCAGGGGCCGTGAGCACCGCCATGCGCGGCGACAAGCTGCGCGAGTTTCGCGGTGAATCCGGCGAGGTTGCGATGCGCCTCGCGTTCCGCGACAACGATCGCCAGTCGGTCGAACAGCTGGCCGACCTGCCGCTCTATACCGCCGACGGGCGACGTATCACACTGGGTAGCGTAGCGTCACTGGAATTGGGTCGGGCCCCTGCGACGATTCGCCGCACGGATCGGCAAACATCGGTCATCCTGTCGGGGACGCTTGATGATGGCATTGACCTCGACGATATCCGGCCCAGAATCGAAAGCATGATGTCGCAGCTCGACCTGCCGCCCGGATACGGCTGGTCATTCGGGCGCGGATTCGAGCGACAGGATGAAACTGAATCCATGATGGTGATTAACCTGGTACTTGGCGTCGCCTGCATATTTCTCGTTATGGCGGCACTGTTCGAGTCACTGTTGCTGCCGTTTTCAATCATCCTCGGCTCGATCGTATTCTCTATCCTCGGCGTGTTTCTTTTCTTCGCGGCGACCGGCACGACATTTTCGTTCATGGCGATGATCGGCATCATGATCCTGATCGGTGTGGTCGTTAATAACGGCATCGTGCTGGTCGATCACGTCAACAACCTGCGACTCGCTGGCATGGCGCGCAATCAGGCTATCGAGACTGCCGGGCGCGACCGGCTGCGACCGATCCTGATGACCGTGGCCACAACCATAGTCGGCCTGATTCCACTCGCTCTCGGTACGACGCAGGTCGGTGGCGATGGCCCGCCGTACTACCCTATGGCTCGCGCGATTATTGGCGGCCTCGCTTTTTCCACCGTAGTGTCCTTGCTTGTGGTGCCCGCCTTGTACGTGTACTTCGACAATCTTGCGGCCTGGGGCCGCAAAGTGATGCGTACCGCGCGGCTCACACGATCGGAGACTCGCACCGGGCCGAACGTCGCCTGAGGGCTTGCGAGACCGCCAATAATGACATCAGCAAACCCAGCAGCAAAGGGTCCGCAGCCCCGCCGCCATCTTCGACAATGATCACCGGCGGTATGTAAGGCACGTCAAGTTCCCTGTCTTCCAGCGGAAGATAGCTGAGTTCCGGCGTATTTTCCGGGCCAAACGAGGCCACGAATGCATTGTCGTAGGTATCGAATACTTCAATCAGAATGTCGTAGCTACCGGTCGGGTAGCCTTCCAGCAGTTCCGAGACGATGACGTACTCATCGTCGCTGGTTGCGCCGAAGATATCGAATACCTCGGTCTCGGCATACTCTAGCCACGGTCCACCCTCCCGGCTGAGATAGACCACCGCATAGACCGCTGCATATTCGTAGATTGTGTCAACATCGAATAACAGGTCGATGCCGTAGAAATAGCCGTCCAGGTCCTGATCCCCAAACAGCTCCACGTCAGCCGTGTAAAACCAGAAATCCGTATTCGGCGCTTGCTGTTGCGGCGATGACTTTTCGCGGCCTCCCGGGGTGCCGCGGTCGGCGCTGGCCGCAGCAACTCCGGCCGGTCGTTCGTACCTTACTACGCGGTCAGGCACGCTCTGTGCACGTCCGTCGCTCGCAAAAAATTCACTTTGAGATACACGTACCGTTGTGTCGGACACAGCATCAGGCGCGGCGCATACCAAACCGCCCAGCAATATGCCGAACAATACTCCAGCGCCTGTTGTCCACTTTGCAGGTCGTGCCGGTTTGCTGTCTGCTTTCATCGCCTGTCCCTCGTAACGGCTTTCTTGACCGGACTCTATTTGAGCGCAGTACGGATGAATCCGGGCTGAACTGATAGGCAGCGGATCTTGGCCATGCGACCATGTTCAGCTATGGTTAATCTCAAGACAGACGCTACCGAAGCTGACCCGGTCGGCACAGCACTTGCCTACCTGCTGCTGGGCATCGCCGCCGGTCTGTGCCTCGATCTGTGCGCGAAGGAATTGCTGCGCAGTATTCCGCTCAATCAATTTGTATTCTTGCGCAGTGCCATTGGGCTGGGTCTGTTCGTGCTGCTCGCGCGCCGGTTTGGCGGCATACGCGCCCTCATTACCCGTCGTTGGCGCTGGCATGTGTTGCGCACCATTTTGGCAACCGGCGCCATGTTTGGCTTTTTTTACGGGCTTGCACGAATGCCGCTGGTGAACGCGTTGACACTGGGCTTCACGGCACCCCTGATGATGACGGCGTTGTCGGTACCGTTTCTCGGTGAACGCGTTGGCTGGCGTCGCTGGTGTGCGGTACTTGTCGGATTTGCAGGCGTGTTGGTTGTCCTGCGCCCCGGCACAGGGTTCCTCTCGGTCGCCGCCCTGACTGTGCTGGTTGCCGCCTTTTGCTATGCCTGCCTGGCATTGAACGCACGCTATCTCGGTAAGACTGAAAGCAGTTTCGCGCTATCGGTTTACGTCGTCGCAGGCCCCTTGATTGTTTCCGGCGTATTGTCGCTTGGCGGCCCCTGGGTCGTCCCCGATGCAAGGGACTGGATATTGTTACTGGCGGCAGGGGCGTGCTCGGTGATCGCCTGGGTCGGGCTTATCGGTGGCTACCGACGTGCCTCGCCCGCAATACTCGCGCCTTTTGAATATACCGCGCTGATCGGCGGTGCCGTCGCCGGCTATTTCTTCTGGGGTGAAGTACCCGATCGCTTCGTTCTTGCCGGCGCATTGGTCATAATCACGTCGGGTCTCTACGTTGTTTACCGCGAAATGCAATGGCCAGCTGCGGTGACCAGCGATGATCGCACGCAGCGCTGACGGACCTGCCAAGCGCCCGGGCCTGATGCAATTGATCGTTATACTTCGCCCGCTTCGAGGCCTGCGATCTGTGCCGCTGTGACACCCAGTGCCGCCGCCGTACGATTGAAAAAGTCGATCTCCAGGACACTGACGTTCTGGTCACTGCGCATAACGTCAGCGAGTGCCTGAATTACATCTGCCCGTTGTTCCGGTGTCATTTTCTTTTGCACCGATGCGAGGTATTTTCGCAAACTTGCCTCTGCATACAATTCGGCCCGCGCCGCAACTCGAATATCCGCAACCGTGAATTTCTCACCGGTTTTCTCCTGCAGAATCTCGCGAATCCGCTCAACCTCGCTACTCTGGATATTGATGTCCGCGTCTGCTGCCCGTGCCAGCGTCATCAGCATAACCTCTTTGAAAAGATCATTTTGCTCGCTGTCACTGATTTCGGAGCCGCCGAAGATTTTGAGTACGTTCTTCAGGTCTGAGATTGCCATTTATTCTCTCTCTTTGTTATTGGGTCGTTTGCAGGTTTTTTCATGCCTTAAGGATCTGCGCGGTTGCAGCCAGAGCACAAGTTATTGGCTAAAGTATACACGCACATACGAAACTTTCATCGTGGCAATACGCCGGAATCAAAAATTGCGGCGCATGGGCTGGCGTTGCCAGTAGGTCAGGGAGCGCCACAACCACTCGGCCGGTCCGAACCGGTAACGAGCTATCCACCATGGGCTTAGAAAAAGCTGTAAACCAAGCAAGCCAGCGACAAACGCCATCTGCCAGAAGCGCGGAATCTCACCATAAAGACCCAGCCCGTAGCCATAGAACAGGCTGGTCATTACCAGTGAATGCACCAGGTAGTTGCTCAGCGCGGTCCGTCCGACCGCCGCGAAACGTGTCATCAATGTACGCCAGCTGCCCGATTTGACCAGCATCATCACGACGCCAATATGGCCGCCCGCGACCAGCAAGCTTCCGATGTAATTGGGCATGCCACCCCAACCGAGCATGTACAGGCTGTCAAAGTCATGCGTATACGCATTTGCGGCACTGAGTATCGCGAGCGGCAGACCCAGGCCGTATCCGAGCAGGACCATCCGGCGGTAGTAGTGCATCTCTCGCCGGGCTGACAGTACATCCAGCTTCATCAGTGCCATGCCCAGCAGCATGAGACCCCCAACGCGCCAGATGATGAAGAACGGCAGTGCTTCCAGCTGCATCTGGAACACCTCTGGTGCCCGATACTTCACGATTCCTGTGTAGCCACCCCGATACGTTTCGAGTTCCTGCTGAATGGCCTCCGGCGTCGGGCTGATGAATCCCGCGGTCTCGTTCCACTCGTCCACGACCGCTTGTTGCTCATCATTGAGCGGCTGGCCTGCCGCCTGTTCCGCGAGGAAGCCATCCGCCTGAACTTTGAGGTCGGCCATGTACGCGCTGCCTGCGAGCATGAACAACATACCCGCCAGCAAGAGTAGCAGGCCCCAGGCGAGCAGCGCGCGAGGCGCCAGCTTGCGAAAAAAAAAGGCCAGCAAGCCGACCACGGCGTAGAAAAACAGAATATCCCCAAACCAGATCAGGTAGGCATGGATTAATCCAATGACCAGCAGCCAAAGCTGTCGACGCAAAAAAATGCGCCCGAATGAAGCCCCTTTTGCGGCAGCCCGGTCCATCATCAACACAATGCCGGCGCCAAACAGCATCGAGAAAATACTCATGAACTTCTGGTCGAAGAATACGTGCGTGACGAACCAGGTTGCGACGTTGTGCGTTTCCAGCCCCCCGTACGCGAGGGGATTGCTGTAGCCAATGAACGGCATTGCGAATGCGTAAATATTCATCACGAGGATGCCGAGCACCGCGACACCGCGCAGGCTGTCGAGGCTCGAAAGCCGCTCGGCACCGGGCACCGGGCCCGCCTCGATCAAACTGACCGGGATAGCAGAATTAGCCACAAAGCCCCCCTTTGCCGGCATGTGCATCGCCTCCGCTGCTTTATTATTGCTATGACCGGCCTGCTGGCGGGCCTTTAGAGCGTGGCGAGCAGCTTAGAATAGCGCATGAAGAGTCCCATTTATACTAATGAATTTTGTGGGCTTTTTACTTGATTTTTGTCAGACGCGAGACATACTTGGTCTCGGGCAAACTAATTGAAAGGAGGTGATCCATGTCTAGTGAGATTATTTGGGTGTCGATGAGACAAACCGGTCTTGATTGGATTTTGGAGCAACCTTCCCGAATCCATTGATCGGTATCTCTCGACACTGATCTCACCGTACGAGATGTGCAAAGGCCGCCGCAAGGCGGCCTTTGTTTTATTCCTGGCTTGCGGAGCTATTTTTAGAGGATCCCGTCGAGCGCATCGAGAAAATGCTCAATCTCGGCCATCGAGTTGTAATGCACAGGCCCCACTCGAACCGCGCCGCCGCTGTCATAAATGCCCAGTGCCCGGGCGGCTTCGACAGCATAATTATGCCCGCTCCAGACGAAGATATTCTGCTTTGCGAGGAGCTTTGCAATCGTCTCGGAAGCAAGCTTGCCGTGCGTGAAGGATACGGTGGGCACACGACGGTCGAGCGCATCTGTGGCCGTAATGCCGTGTACCTTGAGGTGGGGAAACGTTGCCAGCCCGCTCAACAGCCGTTTCGACAGACCGCGCTCATAGTCAAACAGGCAATCAATACCGGCACGAACATTTTTCCGGCGTCCACTAAAACCCGGGTGCGGCTCTCCCCAGTCGGTGGCCATGATCTCGCCGACCCACGCGAAGTATTCGACCGCAGCCTCGACGCCCGCGATACCCTCATGACTTTGCGTGCCCGTCTCAAAACACCACGGTAGCTCGTCCGGCGCCGGCCGCACCTTGTAAGGCTCGAGCTGCTCCAGGATCTCGCGCCGCCCCCAGAGGATGCCCTGGTGTGGACCGAAAAACTTGTACGCCGAACACACCAGGAAGTCACAGCCGATTTCCTGTACATCGCTTGCAACATGCGGTGCCGATTGCACGGCATCGACAAAGGTCCATGCCCCACTGGCGCGCGACCTCCGACTGATCTCGGCGACATCGTTCAAGGTACCGAGTAAATTGCTGGCGCCGCCGACACAAACCAGGCGCGTGCGCTCACTCAACAGATTATCGAGGTCTGCAAGGTCGAATTCGAAGGTTTCGAGATTGAACGGTAACCAACGCACTGTAAGGTCGAAGTCACGAGCCATCAGCAGCCACGGATGCACGTTCGCATCGTGATCCATGCGTGTCAGAACGATCTCATCCCCGGGCTTGAACAGGCGACCGATGGAGCGCGACAAATGCAGCGTCAACGTAGTCATGTTCTGGCCGAAAATTATTTCATCCGCCTCCGGCGCATTGAGAAAATCCGCCATGGCCACGCGTGCGTCCGCAACCACCTGGTCCGCGCGCATTGACGTTTCAAACGGGCCACCCAAATTTGCGTTTGTATTGACGAGACAGTGCGACATCGCATCAACCACCCGCTGTGACACCTGCGTGCCGGCCGGATTGTCAAAGTAGTATCTTGGCCGGCCCCTGTCCTCAATCGACAAGGCTGGAAACTGCGCTCGGATGACGCCAGGATCAAACGACATAGTGTACATTCCTGCTGATTGTTAGCTTTTGCAATTGGCCGCTATTCCTGTGCGTCCCCGCCCCATTTTTCACGGTGCGCATCCTCAGCCTGTTGGCGAACTTTCTGGTGACGGCGCGTAAGCAGCAGGGAGTTCGGATCACAGACCTCGGCTTTAATGACTCCAAGATCGCAAGCCGCATCGAACAGGCTGGGATACCAGCGTTCCCAGTTCGGCAATAAACGTTCGACTTCTTCGCGCAGGTTCATAACGGCAATGTAACCGAGCAGAAGCAGCAAAACAACGACGCGGCCCTCGCCCGCAAAACAGGCCACAGGACGTCTGCCCGGGGGCCAATTCAGTCGTCGATGACGCGCAATCCCACCATCAGCACCGCGAACAGGATGCCGCCTGTGATGAGCATGTTTACTGACGGGATGCTGTCGACCGAGAATGCAAACAGGCCCGTGGATGTATCAAACAACAGCTTGTAAAGCAGATGCAGCATCGCGATAGTCGGTTTGATGGCAATCGCGCTGCCCACGACCAGTGCTATCGACACACACCAGCGGCGAAACCGTTGCTTACGTTGAATACTGGCAACTACTGCCGCGCTAAAGCCGTCGTCCGCAATCGGCGCGCTGTCGAACAACGCGTCAAGCACCCGGTCTTGTTCGTCCCGATTCCTGTCAGCCATGTTGATGATCTTTGATTTCAAAACTTGCCCTGATTTTTTCCTTGCTACGAAAGATTACTGATTTTATCGTTCCGACCGGCTGCGCTACTGAATCCGCGATTTCCCGGTGTGAGAGCCCACACGCGTATGACATTATCATGATGGCGCGTTCCTCCTCGCTTAAAACTGCCAGCAACTTGTCCAGGTCGGTGAGCTCGTCTGACTGCAACACATGGCTGCCGCCTTGTACATCAGCGAGTTGCCCTGCCTCGCTCAATACTTCCGCGTATCGCTTCGACTTTCGCTTTGATTGCAGGAAAGTTGTGTAGGCAATCTTGAGCAACCAGCCGATGAACGAACCGTGTCCGGAATAATTTGCAAGCTTGTCCCACGCATGCAAAAAGCACTCCTGCGCAAGGTCGTCCGCCAGCGAGAAATCACCCGACAGTTTGCGCAGGAAATTCCGCACCTGCGACTGGTGTCGTCCGATCAATTCGCCATATGCCCCCGCGTCATGTGCGGCGAGCACCCTTGCTATCAACTGATAGTCGGTGGCAGCGCTGGTGTCTGTGTTCTGCTTGATGGCAATTGACTCAGTCGCGCGAGGTAAAGCGCCACATGATCAGGTAGGCCACCCCCAGCGCAAACGGAAACGCGGCTCCGGTAAGCACGCCGCGAAGCGCTTCGCCACTGTCATCAGGTATCGCAAAACCGCACAGTACCAGGCCGACGGTCAGCGCCAGCCAGATGATTGCAACGCGCAAATCCTTGTCCTTGGGTGCTTTGGGATACCCCAGCCTGTCAACCAGCTCCGGGCTGAGTTCAACCCCTTTGTCGAGTGCCAGTCGAATGGTCTGCTGTGTATCCTGGCGCCCCTTGTAGCGGAACAGGAAATACGCATATAAGACGATCGCGAAACACGCGAACATAACTATTGGTACGAGGATGTCTTCCACTTAAACTTACTCCGATACGTTGTCCGTGCCCCGGCTGGGGGCTTCGTCGTATAGATGCCTGTCATGCGCCATTCGGTTGCATGATCATAACTTGTTGTTTTTATTATATTTTGTGGCTGCTGCGATTTTGCCTGGCGGCGGGCACAGAGCATTTCGTACCCGCTACCTGCCTGTCCTTAAGCGGCTGGAACCCGGCTATTCCCGGTTTCGTAAGCCAGCAACAGTTCAGCCTCTCGTTCCGGCGACATCCGGAAACGGGCGTTGGACACCCGCTCCCCGGGCAGCGTATTCCACCACGCAAGCAGGTCACGCACCGTCTCACGGGCCGGGCGATTCAGAAGGCCCGCTGCGAGTGCGCGCTTCTCGCTGAAACCGCTGACGCTTTCGGGCCCACTCAGCGGATCGTAGATTGGAAAGTTTTCTTCTGCATCGTGCGCAGCGATGAACGCATCGTCGAGCCAGACCGGCTCGACGCTACTGCCGGAAACGGCCTGGCTGTCTGCGAGCAAGTCACCGAACGTATAGGCTCCGACCGGATTCACGGCATTGTAGATTCCGGTTGTGTGCCTATCGACGCAATCAATTGTAAAGTTCGCGAGATCGCGTACATCCACTATCTGCATACTGTGCAACGGCCCACCGGGCCAGGCCATGTCACCACCCTGCAAAGTGCGCACCGGATAGTAGGTGAAGCGGTCGGTGTGATCGCCAGGACCGCAAACGTAGGTGGGGCGAATAATCGCAAGACGGTCTGCGCCAATTTCCGCCGCCGCTCTTTTTTCACACAGGGCCTTCAACGGCCCATAAGTTTCGCCATTGACTTCCTCGACCGACTCGTCAGCGATTGTCGCTAACGGCGAAGTCTCGTCGTTCAGCCGCGTGAAATCTGCGTATACAGAGCAGGTTGAGATATAAAGATAGTAGCCCGTACTCGGAGAAAGGATCCGCGCAGAGTTTTCGACATGTCGCGGCACATAGCCGGAATTATCAATAACGGCATCCCATTTTCCGCCTTGCAAGGCTTTCAGGTCGCCGCCCCGGTCACCGTGGATGCTCTCGAGGTCGGGAAACAGGCTGTCGTTGGTCTTGCCGCGATTGAACAAAGTCACGTTGTGACCACGCCGCAAGGCTTCGCGCACCATGTGCGGCCCGATGAAACCGGTGCCACCCAGGACCAATATTCGCATTGGATCTCGCGTACTGCCTGCACTCCTGGCAAAAGACAAGGAGGGCAAGCCGGTTGCCGCTACGCATCCTGCAAGAGCGCTGCCTTTAAGGAAACTCCTGCGATTAGCCTTCATTGATACGCCCCCACTGGCATTGCCGCCGTTATTCTATCAGGTGACGATCGTAGCAACTACGGCCCGCAATACTTTACCGGCGCGAATGGTTGAATCCGGCGGCGCCGGCGCAGACCCTCACGCGAAACTCTTGAGAATCCTTTTTAGCTCGGCGGCGCCCGGATGAAGTCCGGACAGGGGCAGGTGTGCAAGAGGCGTATCGATATTGCCCATCAAGTCATGCATCTCTGCCCGCGTCTCATCGAGATAGAGCAGTCCGGTCACGATTTCACCAGCATTGAAGTGTTCACGAAGATACTTGAACGCCTTGGCCCTGCTGGTCGGGTCATAGCTTTCATCGATCTTGCGCAACACGATTTTGCTGCCATTGTGCAGTTCAATCGGCATCACTTCGCCCTTCGCGTACGCGGCCTTGATCTCCGCGGCAGGCTGCACATAATCCATGTCGACCACCTGGTGATAAAATTCGCGTGTGTGCGCATAACTCTTGGTCGAACCTTCATGGTCGTTAAAGGTCACACACGGGCTCACAATATCAATCAGCGCGAAACCGTTGTGCCGGAGTGCCCCCTGAATCAGTGGCACCAACTGTTCCTTGTCCCCCGAAAAGCTGCGTGCAATATAGGTCGCCCCGAGACTCAGCGCAGTACTGACGGCGTCGATCGGTTCCTGCTGATTCGGCTGCCCCTTCTTGGGCTTGCTGCCAATATCGGCCGAGGCCGAGAATTGTCCCTTGGTCAGGCCATAGACACCGTTATTCTCGATGATGTAGCACATATTCAGGTTGCGTCGAATGGCGTGCACAAATTGCCCCACGCCAATTGAGAGTGAATCGCCGTCACCTGATACGCCAATATAGGTCAGTTGCCGGTTCGCCGCGTTTGCACCGGTGGTCACCGAGGGCATGCGGCCGTGCACAGAATTAAAGCCGTGCGACTGGCTGACGAAATATGCCGGGGTCTTGGACGAACAGCCAATGCCACTCATCTTCGCTAGCATGTGCGGCTCGATGTTGAGTTCAAATACGGCCTGGACTATGGCCGCTGTCACCGAGTCGTGCCCACAACCCGCACACAAGGTCGACACCGCTCCTTCGTAGTCGCGCGCGGTCAGGCCGAGCTGGTTCCGTGGTAGCCCGGGATGCGCAATCTTTGGTTTACCTGTGTAGCTCATGCCGCTTTACCCTGCGCGATTTTTTGCAATACGCCCTCGACAACGAAACCCGCCCCAAGTGGAATGCCATTGTAGTGCAAGAGCGGCACCAGCTTGTTCTGGTCCGCATTGATATCCAGTATCAGCAGACTCCGGAGTTGCGCATCGCGATTCTGTTCGACCACGAATACAATCTCATGTTGCTCAATGAACTCTCGCACCTCGCTGCCAAAAGGAAAGGCCTTGACCCGACAATAGTCGATATTGATGTCCTGGGCCTTGAGTCGATCCAGCGCCTCAACACAGGCTGCATTGCCGCTGCCCACCGTCAAAATTCCCATTTTATTGAAGGTCGACGTACGAATCTCGGCTGCAGGTACCAGCTTCCGTGCCGTTTCCCATTTAACCAGCAAGCGGTCGACCACATCCTGGTAAGCCACTGAATCTTCCGTGTAGTTACCGTATTTCGTGTGCCCCGATCCGCGCGTAAAATATGAGCCTTTCGGATGTACGCCCGGAAACGTCCTGTACGGGATACCATCGCCGTCAACGTCCAGATAACGGTAGAATTTATCCATTGCTTCGAGGTCTTCTGCGCCGAGCACCTTGCCCCGGTCTGGTACGTAATCCTCGTCCCACTCGAACTCGGGAATCATCCAGTCGTTCATGCCAATATCGAGATCGGACAGGACCAACACCGGTGTCTGCAGTCGCTCCGCAAAATCAAACGCGGACACTGCCATGTGAAAACATTCGCCCGGATCCGCGGGAAAAAGCAGTACCTGTCGCGTGTCACCATGTGAAGCAAATGCACAGGTCATGATGTCTGACTGCTGGGTTCTGGTCGGCATGCCGGTCGACGGGCCCGTGCGCTGTACATCAAACACCACCGCGGGAATCTCCGCATAATAGGCAAGCCCGAGGAACTCGCTCATCAGCGAGATGCCCGGCCCGCTGGTGGGCGTAAATGCGCGTGCACCATTCCAGCTGGCGCCGAGCACCATGCCAATCGCGGCAAGTTCATCTTCGGCCTGCATCACACAGTAGGAATGCTTGCCGGTTTCGGGATCTGTTCGATATTTTCGACAGAAGCTGTGGAATGCGTCCATCAATGACGTCGACGGTGTGATGGGATACCACGCACCGACTGTTGCACCTGCGTACATACAACCCAGGCCGGCCGCCGTATTGCCGTCAATAATGATGTGGCCCTTCGTCTTGTCAATTGCCGCAACTTTCTTTGGTAACGGACAGACGAAATTTTCCACCGCATAATCGTAGCCAAGTTGAATCGCCGTCATATTCGAGTCGATCAGCTTCTTCTTGGCAGCAAAAGTCTCTTCGAGCAGGGTCGTAATGATGCCGAGGTCAATATCGAGCAAGGCCGCGACGACGCCGACATACGCGATGTTCTTCATGAGGATCCGCGCTCGGGCTCCTTCGAAGCTTTCGTTGCACATCCGCGAGAGCGGCACGCCAAGGACCGTAATATCGTCGCGATCCAGCAATTGGCTGCGCGGCCAGGTCGAATCGTAGATCAACCAGCCACCCGACGTGATCTCCGCCATGTCCTGGACATAGGTCTGCACGTTCATGGCTACCATCAAGTCCAGACGATCCGCGCGCGCCTGGTAGCCATCACCGGTCACACGGATCTCGTACCAGGTGGGCAAACCCTGGATATTGGAAGGAAAATAGTTCTTGCCAACAACCGGTATGCCCATGCGAAAAATTGCTTTGCGCAATAGCCCATTCGCACTGGCCGAACCAGTACCGTTGACCGTCGCGATCTTGATTACAACATCGTTAATCGTTGCCACGGGGCGTCCCTCCCACTTATGCAGCAGAGCTCTTCTTGGTAACTGCCGTGAAATTTTCGTCACTGGCGTACGGCAGCAGGATGGTCGATTTCTGCATGTCCCAGGCACCGGTCGGGCAGCGCTCCGCGCACAGGCTGCAGTGCACGCAAAGATCTTCATCTTTAACCATCACGCGACCGGTTTGTGGCAAGGCCGCCGAAACATACAAGGCCTGCTCGAGATTTTCTGCAGGCGCGCTGAGGCGGCTGCGCAGATCCGCCTCGTCGCCGTTTGCTGTCATGGTCAAACAATTTACCGGGCAGATATCGATGCACGCATCGCATTCAATACATAGTTCCGCGGTAAATACCGTTTGTATATCGCAATTCAGACAGCGCTCGACTTCCGTGATGGTTTGTTCCACCGTGAAGCCGAGCTCAACTTCGATGTCGAGATTCTTGAAGCGCTTTCTGAGGTCCACATGTGGCATCAAGCGACGCGACGAGCCGTCATATTTATTCGAAAAGCTCCATTCGTGCATGCCCATCTTCTGGCTGGATAGATTCATACCCACCGGCATGCGCTCGTTGATGTCTTTATCATGACAATAGCTGTGAATGGATAAGGCGGCTTCATGACCATGCGCAACCGCCCAGATGATGTTCAGCGGGCCAAATGCCGCGTCACCGCCGAAAAACACGCCCTCGCGCGCGGACATCATGGTTTTCTTGTCAACGACCGGGCATTCCCATTCGTCGAATCCAATACCGATATCACGCTCTATCCACGGGAATGCATTGTCCTGGCCAATGGCGAGAATGACATCGTCACAGGGAATAGTGACTTCATCGACCACTGTGCCACGATCAATATTGCCCTGGTCGTCAATCTGGTACTCAAGAACGTCGAAACGCATGCCTGTCAGCTTGCCGTCTTCAACAACAAAGGCTTTCGGCGAATGATTGACGATAATTTCAACCTGCTCTTCTTCAGCGTCCTCGAGTTCCCAGGCCGACGCCTTGAAAAAGCCGCGTGGCTTGCGTGCCATGACCTTGACATCCTTCGCACCGATCCGAAGGGACGTTCGGCAGCAATCCATCGCGGTGTTGCCAACGCCAATAATCAGGACTCTTTCACCCACCGATTCGATATGCTCGAATGCTACCGACTCCAGCCAGTCGATACCGATGTGAATATTGTCTGACTCATAGCGCCCCGGAATTTCGAGGTTCTTGCCGCGCGGCGCGCCGGTGCCGACGAAAATCGCGTCGAATTCCCCGCTGTCGAGCAGGTCCCTGAGGCTCTCGATCGGGTGGTTCAGCTTGAGATCGACTCCCATGCCCGTGATATAGCCGATTTCCTCGTCGAGCACTTCCGGGGGCAGCCGAAAGCGCGGAATATTGGTGCGCATTAGCCCGCCGGTGGTATCCAGTGCCTCGAAAATCGTCACCTCGTAACCGAGCGGACACAGGTCATTGGCAACCGTGAGAGATGCACACCCGGCACCGATCAGGGCTATTTTCTTGCCGTTGCTGCTGGCCGGAGCCACGGGCAAGCGATGGCTGATGTCCTCGCGATGATCGGCGGCCACGCGTTTCAGGCGGCAAATCGCAACCGGTTTTTCCTCGATGCGGCCGCGACGGCAAGCCGGTTCGCAAGGGCGATCGCAGACCCTGCCCAGAATGCCCGGAAAGACATTGGATTCACGATTTTTCATATAGGCATCGCCAAATCGCCCCTGCGCGATCAACCGGATGTATTCGGGAACATCGGTGTGGGCCGGACAGGCCCATTGGCAATCGACAACTTTGTGGTAGTAGTCGGGATTGGAAGTATCAGTCGGCTTCATTAACTCACCGCAACAGACTCCGCCGCTGCGGTCTGGCTCTCAGGGCTCGATTTGCACGCTAGCATAGCGGGATCGACCGGAAAGTAAACAGTTTCAGATAATCGCAATTGAATCCGTACCGTTTGCCTTCTGCGCGTGCAGATTGCCTAACGCGCCCGGGTGAAATCAAGGGCGTTACCCGCAATCGCGCCTGTCAATGCACCATTGCGATAGACAACCTCGCCGTTGACGATGGTGGTATCGATACTCGAGGAAAAAACCTCGCCTTCGAACGGCGACCAGGCGCATTTGCTGAGCAGATTGTCCGTAGTAACCGTATGGCTCTGGTTCGGATCCACCAACACCAGGTCTGCGAACCATCCTTCGCGAACATAGCCTCGCTCCGTGACTCCGAAAATATCGGCAGGTGCGTGGCAGGCTTTCTCCACCAGCAGTTCGCGAGAAAACTTGCCCTGTTTGGCAAGCTCGAACAATGTCAGCACTGCATGTTGTACCAGCGGTAACCCGGCCGGGGCCTGAAAGTAGGCGCGCGCCTTCTCCTCGGCCGTATGCGGTGCGTGATCCGTCGCTATTATGTCGATACGACCGGTCTTGAGTGCTTCGATCAAAGCGTCTTTATCTGCCGCGCTCTTGATTGCAGGATTGCATTTGATTGCAGCACCGAGTTCCGGGTAGCGGGATTCTTCGAACCAAAGATGGTGTACACAGACTTCGGCTGTAATGCGCTTGGCGGTGCGTGGCGCCGTCGAAAACAGGCCCATTTCGATCGCCGTTGTCAGGTGCAGCACGTGCAGCAGCGCTTCGTGCCGCGTGGCGAGATCCACTGCCAGCTGTGACGACTTCAGACAGGCCTCGGCCGAACGAATTTTCGGATGCTCGGCAAACGGAACATCGTCGCCGTAAACCTCTTTTGCGCGCGCTTCGTTGGCCCAGATTGTCGGAGAATCTTCACAGTGCGTCAGCACGATGACCGGCGCATGCGCAAATATCTGTTCCAGAGTCTCCGGGTCATCAACCAGCATGTCACCAGTCGAGGCACCCATGAATGTCTTGATGCCCGCCCCTTCACCGACCCTGAGTGCCTTGATTTCCTCGATATTCTGGTTGGTTGCGCCGAGATAAAAGCCGTAATTGGACGTACAGCGTCCCGCCGCCATGTGGTATTTATCGGCCAGTGCTGCTCGCGTTACAGTCAGTGGATTCACGTTCGGCATATCCATGAAACTCGTGATGCCACCCGCCGCCGCAGCGGCCGACTCGGTCTGCATATCACCCTTGTGCGTCATGCCAGGCTCACGAAAGTGTACCTGGTCATCAATCATACCCGGCATCAGGTAATTGCCTTCGCAGTCTACCACCGTGTAGTTACTGGCAATCGCATCACCCTTCTTGCCGATCTTTTCGATCTTTCCATTTTTTACAAAAACGATGGCATTGGGATAAACCTTATTTTCAATCCCATTGATCAGGTTGGCATTAGTAAGGGCATAATCTTGCTGCTGTGCATAGGCAAACGATGCAATGAATAGGAGGAGGGTTGTGATAGTTTTCATTTGTGTGTTTTTTTCTGGATTCTAGATTCTAGATTCTGGTTAACGAGTATCCAGAATCCAGAATCCAGATTCAGTTTATCTCATTTTTAAAATAGAAGCGGCTTCGTCAATTTGTTTGGTATACCTCGTCAGGTTGCTGGCGAGTATTTCTATTTGCTCCTGTGCCTCTTTCCAATTTCTTTGTTCAATGGCTTCACGAACACCAGGAAGGGTTTTTACTCCATACCCAGTGTAATAACCTGGTGCATAGATGCTGTGTTGAAACCAGGGTCTGCGTGGGAGCCCTTCTGCGATCGTTAGTTTTTGTTCAGCAGTATAAAGCAGTTTATTCAACTTGTCCAGGTTTGTATTTGGATTAGGATTCATTTTTACCAGTTCAGCATAGGTATTGGCACTTTTCTCGAGGCTGGCCATCGCATTCAATACCTTACTAAAGTCCAGGTAAGGAACTGGGTCGTTTGCGGTAGGCTGGATGAAGGTTTGTTTTGGATCACTTGCCAATGTGTAACGATTTTCACGAATCATCTGATTTTCTACTTCGGTAGATTCGCGCATGTTGCTGGTAAGTGCCGTTACTTCATTGACGTAACCGTTTACCGTTTTGTAAAATCCCTTGAAATCGAAAGGCAAAATGTTTGCGTTGGCAAGGCGTAATGTAGCGCGGCCAGCTGTTTTGGCAAGGGCTACTCCATATTCAAATGTTGGGTCTTTGAATCTTTTATAATGGTCGTAAGAGTCATAAATAGAATGATATTCACCACCACCACCTTCACCACCGTACCCAATGTTAAGTGCGGGTATTCCCAAATGCTGAATGAAAGGACTGTAGTCAGAACCTGAGCCCAATGCATCTATTGTCATGGAGGAGGAATTCATGATCTCTTTTTTAGCTTTTGCAGAAGATGTGTTGGCGGCCATCGCTGATTTTCTTCTTTCCAATACGCTTACTCCTGTTTGGGGGTCTGTTACATCCCTGGCTACATCACTTACCAATTGCTGTAGTGTGTGGGAGCCTTGCGCGTATAAAAAGCCTCTTGAGTTTCCATCAGAGTTGATATAGGCGACTAATTTTTGCTGCAATTCTTGCGCATGGTGTTCAGCCCATTCGGTAGACCCCAGTAGACCGGGTTCTTCACCATCCCACCCTGCATATACGATAGTGCGTTTTGGTTTCCATCCTGTTTTCGTCAACTCGGCAATGGCTCTAGCCTCTTCCATAAGCGCCACCATTCCACTAATAGGATCTGCAGCACCATTTACCCAGGCATCGTGATGGTTACCGCGCATTACCCACTCATCAGGTAATTCAGACCCTTTCATTTTTGCAATTACGTTGTGACAATCCACCAATTTCCAATCGAACTGTAAATTCAAATGAACTTTTACCGGACCGGGACCTACATGGTAAGTGATAGGCAATGCGCCTCGCATATATTCAGGTGCTACCGGACCACCCAGGGCACGCAACAACGGTAGTGCGTCATCGTATCCAATAGGAATAACAGGAATGCCAATCAGGTTATCGGCCTGTGCTCTTTCAATTCTTTTCGCTTCTTCTGTTGCGCCAATATTGGGAGTCAAAGGATCACCAGGCCTAACAGGCAGATCCAATACAGATCCACGTTGTGCACCCAAACCTGGACGATAGGGTCCTTTTGGATATACGTCACCACGGAAGTACCCGTCATCTTTTGGGTCAGAGTAGATGATACAACCAATGGCTCCTTTCTCCTCTGCTACTTTTGGCTTGATACCTCTCCAGGAGCCACCATATTTGGCAATTACGATTTTGCCCTTGACATCAATACCTAATTTATCCAGTTCTTCATAATCACTTGGTACGCCATAACCTACAAACACCAATTCAGCGGTTACGTCCCCATCTGCTGAAAAGGCATGGTAGGTGGGGAGTTGTTCTTTTATTTGTCCACTTGTGGCATCCTCTTTTAATGCAGGCTCAACTAGTTTGGCTTTGAACTTGGTAGGAGCCACCATTTCCAATACCCTCACTTTGGGAGTAGGAAACAGTACTTTGTAGGTCTCTATTTCGGCCTCATATCCCCAGCTTCTGAATTGAT
>DDIS01000036.1 GCA_002338615.1 Proteobacteria bacterium UBA1844
GCCCGGCGCTGGAAGCGCGTGATGTGCTGGCCGTGTTGCAGAACGGCCTGGAGGCACCCGACGATCTTCGCGATCGGTCGGTGTTGCTCGCGGGAAAAATCCTGGAGCGCAGTGGCCGTGCGCATGCCGGCGACGGAACGAGACTGGCGTCAGCAGTACTGAACGACGGCCGGGCGTGGCGTAAGTTTCAGGCCATTTGTCATGCGCAGGGCGGACTGCGCACACCGCCTGTCGCTGAGTACCGCCATGTTGTCGTTGCGGATCAGGCCGGATCAGTAGCGGCCATTGACAACCGCCGCTTGGCCAAAGTGGCAAAGCTTGCTGGCGCTCCAGCGGCGCCGGCAGCAGGTGTTGAATTGCACGTGCACCTGGATGACCACGTCGAGGCCGATGCGCCGGTGATGACCGTGCACGCCGAGGCACCCGGTGAGTTGGCTTATGCGCTCAATTACCTCGATCAGAACACAAACCTCATGCGCATTGGCGCCGACGACGAGGTGCGCGCATGACGCCGCCAACGATGGTGTTCAGTTTGCCGGGCCACGAAGCGCTCGGCGCGCGCCTGGCCAATGCACTTGGCGCACCCGAAGGTGCGCTCGAGCTGCGGCAGTTTCCGGACGGCGAAACCTACGTTCGCGGCGAAACGCTGTGCGAGGGCTTGGACGTGGTGCTCGCCGCAAACTTGTTCCAACCCAACGCGCAGTTCCTGCCGTTGGTCTATTCGGTACGCGCGCTGCGGGTACTCGGCGCGCGGCGAGTGTTTCTGGTTTCGCCGTATTTGCCGTACATGCGCCAGGATGCGCGCTTCCAACCCGGTGAGGTGGTGACCTCGCGCATTTTTGCGAGGCTCTTAAGCGAAACCGTCGACGCAGTGGTCACCGTGGATCCGCACTTACACCGTTACACAACATTGGGCGAAATTTACTCGGTTCCCACGCACATCGGTCACGCGGCGGCGGCCGTAGCCGACTGGATTTGCGGCAACGTCGAGAAAGCGGTCATCGTCGGACCGGATAGTGAAAGCGAGCAGTGGGTTAGCGAGGTGGCCGGCATGGCGGACGTCCCGTTTATCGTGCTCGCCAAGACACGCTATGGCGATCGCGATGTATCGATTGAGGTTCCCCCGTTGGCAGAATGGCGAGGGCACACACCGGTGCTGGTTGACGACATTATTTCCACCGCGCGTACGATGATAGAAACGATCGGTCATTTGACGGCTGCCGGCTATGCCGCGCCAGTCTGCATCGGTGTCCACGCGGTATTCGCCAGCGATGCCTACCAGGCGCTCAAGAGCGCCGGCGCCGCAAACATCATCACCGCCAACAGTATCCCCCATTCCAGCAATGCCATCGATCTCACGGCACTGCTGGTCGATGGGTTGCGACAACTCTTTACGTTGAACGCGCCCTCTGGCCGCGTTCAGGAGAAACCATCATGAACATCAATCGTATTACGGCCATTGTGCCGCTCGATACCCTGCCTGCACTGGAGAAAAACTTGCGCGCTTGTGGCGTTCCCGGCGTTACGGTCGAACAGGTCCATGGCTATGGCGAGCATCCGAACTACTTCCGGCGAGATCTGATGAATGACAACGCGCGGGTCGTTTTGTACGCCGAGACGAGCCGGATCGACGACATTGTCGCTGCCATTGGCCGTTGTGCACAGGATTGCGGGTATACCGGCATGCTCGCCGTCGAAGAGATTGACCGCCTGGTGAAGTTGCCTAACGGCACCGCCGTCACAGGCGCAGACCTGACGGATCAAGGAGAACGGGCATGAGTTGGCTGGGTGGCAATGCCTTTTTTCTCATTATCCTGCTGCTGTGCGTCGGTATGCACTTCTTTCACGGCCACGGTGGCCACGGCGGACACGGGGATGACGAGGAGTCCGGCGAGTCAGACGATCGTCACAAACACTGAATGAGGAGCATCTCATGTTGAACTGGAAAGTTGTTGGTTGGGCACTCGGTTGCTGGGCGGCCGTGTCGTTTGTCGTCTGCGTGTTGTGGGGACTGGTGACGCCGCAGGCGCTGCACATGCACGAATTTCTGGAGCTCATCCTGCCTGCGTTTACGTGGCTGACGTGGTGGGGGTTCTTGCTCGGCTTGATCGAGAGTTTCCTGTACGGCTTTTACGCGGCCATTGTTTACGTCCCACTCTATAATTTCTTCTGGCGGCGCTGGGGGAGCGCGCGCTAGCAGAGCGCGCGTGACGAGGGCTGGTAATGGACAAGAAACAACAGATTTCCGTTTGGTATGTATTGCTCGCCGTGATGGTGCTGGTCTCAATGCAGAACTACCTGGGTGGGCACACGCAAACGCTCGCCTACAGTGACTTCAAGACCCTGCTGAGCGCCGGCAAGCTTGAAGATCTGACCGTCAGTGACGTGGACGTGCGCGGCACGGTTCGCACCGATGGACTGAGTTCACTGTTGCCGCCCGAAAAGCTCGATGCGTTGCAGCGTACCGGGGAGGGCAGTCACGCCTTCGTCACCATTCGGGTTGAAGACGACAAACTCACGGAGGCGCTGGAAGCGGCCGGCGTCACGTATGCGGGACGGCGTGAAAATCGCTGGCTGGGATCCATTCTGTCCACGGTCATCTGGGTTGCAGTCTTTTTTGGTATCTGGACCTTTGCCATGCGGCGCATGAATACGCAAGGCGGCATGATGTCGGTCGGCAAAAGTAAGGCCAAGGTATACGTCGAGACTGACACGCAAGTGACGTTTAACGATGTGGCCGGCGTGGACGAGGCCAAGGAGGAACTGCAGGAGGTCGTCAACTTCCTTAAAGACCCGCAGCAGTATGGCCGTCTGGGCGCACGCATTCCAAAAGGCATTTTGTTGGTGGGCCCGCCCGGCACCGGCAAGACACTCTTTGCGCGGGCGGTAGCTGGCGAAGCTGGCGTGCCGTTTTTTTCCATCAGCGGCTCGGAGTTTGTCGAGATGTTTGTCGGCGTCGGCGCGGCGCGGGTGCGCGATCTATTCGATCAAGCCCGAAAAAAGGCCCCGGCGATTATATTCATTGACGAGCTCGACGCGCTTGGGCGCGCGCGCGGCATTCAGGGCATGGGCGGCGGTCACGACGAAAAAGAGCAGACACTCAATCAACTGCTGGTGGAGATGGACGGCTTCGATCCAAGCCAGGGACTGGTGTTGGTTGCGGCAACCAACCGCCCGGAAATTCTCGATCCGGCGCTGTTGCGTGCCGGGCGTTTTGATCGTCAGGTATTGGTGGATCGCCCCGATAAGATCGGCCGCGCGGCCATTCTCAGGGTGCACATCAAGAAGGTCGAGCTCGTGCCGGATCTGGACGTTGACGCCATCGCGGCACTGACGCCCGGTTTTACCGGCGCGGATCTGGCCAATCTGGTCAACGAAGCGGCCTTGCTGGCAACGCGCCGCGGCGCCGATGCGGTCAGCCTGGACGACTTTACGCGCGCCATCGAACGCATCGTCGCGGGCCTTGAAAAAAAGAATCGGCTCCTAAACCCGAAAGAGCGCGAGGTGGTGGCCTACCACGAGATGGGCCACGCGCTGGTGGCGATGTCGCTGCCAGGTGTCGATCCGGTGCACAAGATCTCGATCATTCCGCGCGGCATCGGCGCGCTGGGCTACACCATTCAGCGGCCGATCGAAGACCGGTTTCTGATGACGCTCGAAGAGCTTGATAACAAGATGGCGGTACTGCTCGGTGGCCGCGCGGCCGAGCACCTGGTGTTCGAGCAACTCTCGACCGGTGCCTCCGACGACCTGGCCAAGGCAACGGATATCGCGCGCAGCATGGTCATGCGCTACGGCATGGACGAGTCATTGGGTCCGGTTGTGTATCAGGAATCGAACCCGCTCTTTCTTGATCAGCAAGGGATCGCGCCACGGATACGTGAGGTCAGTAACGAGACGGCGGAAAAAATCGATCAGGCAGTGCGGTCGCAGGTGCAGTCCGCGTTTGACGTGGCACGAGCGATCCTCGATGCCCACCGTGACATTCTCGAGCGCGGTGCCAAACTGCTGCTGGCACAAGAAACACTCACGGAACCGGAACTGGCAACGCTGCAACAGGCCCTGCCCATTGCCGCCACCCAGCGCACCGCGCCGGGAGAATCTTCATGAGCGCGAATGGGTCAGGTCATATTCTGACGGTCAACGCCGGGAGTTCGTCGCTGCGCCTGGCAAGCTTTGAGTATGACGGAGCACTCGCCGCCGACGTGCACCTGTCGCCGGCACCGGCCCGCGATCCTGATGTTCTTGTCGATTTTCTTCAACAACATGGCTTGGGCATGCCCGACCTCGTCATGCATCGGGTGGTTCATGGCGGTGCTCGCCTGACCCAACCGTGTCTCGTGGACGCAATGGTGGAGGCGG
>DDIS01000113.1:0-3650 GCA_002338615.1 Proteobacteria bacterium UBA1844
GTGTTCGCGGCCGGCGCGGGCGACACGCTCGTCGGCGTAAGCGCGTACTCGGATTTCCCGCCTGCCGCCCGCGACTTGCCGGTGGTCAGTGACGCGTTCACAGTGGACCAGGAGCAGCTCGCATTGTTGCAACCGGACCTGGTACTTGCCTGGCAGAGTGGTACGCCGATCAACGTCGTGGAGGAGTTGCGTGCGCGAGGGTATCGGGTCGCGACCCTGAGTACCGGCAGCCTGGCTGAGATCGGGACGGCCATCGAAAGAATCGGCGCTTTGACGGGCCACGCCGATACCGCCCATAACGCGGCCAGTGAGTTCGCGGATGCACTACACGAGCTTGCGGCCCGGCACGCCAAGGACGAACGTATTTCGATATTTTTCCAGATTTCCGAGCGACCGCTGTACACGATCAACGGCGCGCATTACATCAGCGAGATTCTTGAGCTGTGCGGCGGTCGCAACGTATTCAGCGACCTCGACGAACTCGCACCCGCGGTCTCGGTCGAGGCTGTTATTCGACGCGATCCGGAGGTTTTCCTGGCCAGCAGTCCCGCATCGCCCGCGCCGTTTCGAGACTGGGCCCGCTGGCCGCAACTGGCCGCCAATCGCGATGGTAATCTGTTTGTTATCGACCCGAATACGATCAGCCGGGCGTCGCCACGCTTGCTGATCGGCGCTCGCCGTATTTGTGAGACGCTGGATATCGCGCGTGACAATCGCCGCCGCGTGCGCGCGGCGGCCGGTGCCGCGGATTCCTGACGGAAATATCAGCGTTCATGCTGCCACATCACCTCCTGGCCGCCGTCTGCCCGCGCCAGCACTCGCGCTATCACGAACAGCAGGTCGGACAAGCGGTTCAGATACTGAATGGTCTCTGCACGCAGGTCTTCTGCCGCTGCGAGGCTATAGGTTCGACGTTCGGCGCGCCGCACGATCGTGCGCGCCAGGTGACAAGCCGCCGCCGCAGGACTGCCACCCGGCAGGATAAATTCCTTGAGTCGCGGCAAATCGGCATTGAAGCCATCGAGCGCGACTTCGAGCCGCGTGACGAACTCGGACGTGATCGCACTGTGGCCCGGAATACAAAGTTCCCCGCCGAGTTCAAAAAGCTCATGCTGCACTTCGGTCAGGCATGACCGAACCGCGTCGGGCAGTGAGTTATACGCCAGTATGACGCCGATGGCCGAATTGGCCTCATCCACGGTGCCATAAGCTTCGACCCGCAGGCTGTCCTTGGCGACGCGAGTACCGTCGCCAAGTCCCGTGCTGCCGTCATCACCGGTGCGTGTATAAATCTTGCTGAGTCGATTGCCCATGTCTGTCCTGTGGCTGCTGCCGAAATATTAACAGTCTCTCGTTATCGCAAGCGGTAGTTTAGCTCGAGATAGCCGCTTAGTTCCTGCATACGATAGCCGTCCGCCGTCTGATAATTCTCATCGAACAGGTTTTCAATACGCGCGTTCAGCTGCCAGTGCTTACTGAGCTTGACCTGGCCGGTCAGGTCAACCACGATGAAACTGCCGAGTTCCACACCGCCAATATCTTCGCGGTCACCGCTCGCGATTACTGATACGCCGAGCCTGTGTTGGCCGAAGTTCTGCGTGTAATTCAGGGTTGCGCTTTTTTCCGCACGCCGCAACAGGCGCGCACCGCTCGTAACATTGTCGGCGACCTGGCTGACGAGCTCTGTACGCAGTGAAAACGATTCACCGCGATATTCGTAGCTGAGCTCGGTGCCGTGAATGTCAGCCTCGTCAATATTCATCAGTGAAAAGCTCGCGAAATCAAACTCAATCAGGTCTTTTATGTCGTCACGATAGTATTCGAGTTCGACTCGGTGCGGTCCGGCGGGCAGGAACCGCAGGCTCACATTCAGGCTATCAGCTGTTTCGGGGTCGAGCTCCGGGTTACCGCCAAATCCGTATCGATCCGTGGCATCGGGTGCACGAAAGGCGCTGCCGAAGCCGGCACCAAGTGTCCAGGCGTCGTTGATATCAAAGGCGTACTCGGCATTCCACGTGACCTGGTTGCCAAAACTCTCGTGGTCCGTGAACCGCACCGCAAAGAACGCCCGCTGCCGGTCGAGGTCAACCTGGTCCTGCAGGTAAACAGCATTTACCCGGGTGTTTTCATCGAAGCCCGAACCAAACGACAGACTCTTGGCATTTTCATCCATGTAGTAGAGGCCGGCCGTTACGGTCTGTTTGCCAAGCACGTGCGCATATTGCCAGTCGAGGCTCGTGCGATTCGATTCGACAAAGTCCGGCGACTGGTTCTGCTCTATGTCATCTTGCATATAAGACAGTATTGCTTTGCTGTTGCCGTTTGCGCCGACAGAAGTGTTGAGCTCCAGTGCGGTAGCCGAGTTGAGGAAGTCCTGGTCGACCGGTGTCAGGAAAAAGTCCAGGTACTCGACCGTGCCGCCGGCGCGCCAGTGCCGGAGCGTGAGTTCGTTATTAGCGAAACGGCGTGCGCCGTAAACGTTCACCGACAGGTTATCGTAACCGCGGATGATGTCTGAGTCCGTGCGCGGCGCGTAGCCGTCCGTATCGCGCCAGTCGAGCGTAATGCCCAGCTCGCCCGCGGCACTGTTGCTACCAGCCGAGACGTTTGCGCCTCGTGTATTGAAGCTGCCGGCGTTGATGCCCATCTCGAGATAGTTTGAGTCGGCGCGGCGGGTGATGACATTGATTACACCGCCTACCGCATCCGTGCCATACAGCGCAGAGCGCGCGCCTTTGACAATCTCGACACGCTGAATCGTATCCGGGGAGATATTCTGCAACGCCGCCCCACCCAGCGTGCCCGGGTTGATGCGCACGCCGTCAATGAGGACCAGCGTGTGGTTGCTTTCCGTACCGCGCAGGAACAGGGACGTCGCCTGGCCCGGTCCACCCTGTCGCGCGATATCAAAACCAGCCTCGAAACGCAATAAATCCGCGAGATCCGACGCCAACGACAACTCGATGTCTGCGCGAGTTATCACGTGCACGGGCACGATCGCGTCGTCGACGCTGACAGGGTTTCGCGTCGCCGTCACAATAATGGTGTCGGTCGCGGCAATGTCGGCAGCCACTGCCGCAGTCGAAAGGAGAGAAACCATCAGCAGGCTGACGCTGATCAATAAAATGCGTGTCATCGTATCCCCGGTGCATGCCGCCCGCATGCTTGCGCTAAAATTATCGGCGCAGGGGTTGATGTCAGGAGATCGGAAGTCGCGATCACCCGAACCTGCGCCCGCCGCGCCGTTCGTCAATACATCGGGCCGGTCTCCGGGCTTACGAGCGGATAAATCCTCCCCTGACGCCTTCCCGCGAACACTCTGGAAGGTTCGCAGTGGCTCCGTCCGTACTCGGACGGGGGCCAGGGGTTTACTCGATCACCGTTGCGGGGGCAGCGCCGGACTGTCGCAATATGTGCGTCTCACCGGCTTCCCGTTCACCCGAATTTTGCCAATTCGGATTCACCTGATGTGTGCCTTACCTTAGGTAGCGCTCTCTGCGCTGTCAAGTACCACGGGTGCTCGTCCGCCCATCTTGTCAATTAGAGGCACAGAAGCCATAGTGCCCCGGTTTTACTAACCGACCAGTGCTGATGACTGCGAGCAAGCCACAGAATTCCGCGTATCTCGATGTCGCCTTATCGGCTGCACG